>NZ_PVWO01000150.1 GCF_003003845.1 Chamaesiphon polymorphus CCALA 037
ACCGTCTAGACTAGATACCATGCCGACGAGAGTGAGATTGTCACCGTCGATGGTAGTATTAACCCCGATCGGGACTTGGCAACCACCTTCTAATTCGCGGAGGAATGCGCGTTCGGCATAACAGCGGTAAGCAGTTGGTTGATGTTGCAAAGCTTGGAGTAGCTCTAGAATTTCGGGATCTTCAGTCCGACATTCGATGCCCAGTGCCCCTTGTCCGACCGCATGAAGCGACAATTCGGCAGGAATGAGCTGGTGAATGCGATCGCCAAAATCTAAGCGTTGTAAGCCCGCTGCGGCCAGAATTAGCGCATCATATTCACCCGCATCGAGTTTAGCCAAGCGAGTATTGACATTGCCCCGGACGTCTTTGAAAACAAAGTGGGGGAAGTGATGGCGGAGTTGTGCCAATCGACGCAGCGAAGATGTCCCAATGACGGCACCTGGGGGCAGAGTTTGGAGCTGTGCGCCAGCATGTTTGGCATTGACGACAAGCGCGTCCGCTGGGTTTTCTCGCTCGGTGACACAACCGAGCATCAAACCTTCTGGTAAATTGGTAGGGAGGTCTTTGAGTGAGTGGACGGCAAGATCTGCCGATCGATCGAGAATTTTAACTTCTAGTTCTTTGGTAAATAATCCCTTATCGCCAATTTTCGCCAGCGGTACGTCGAGAATTTTATCCCCTTGGGTACTCATCATCTCGACTTCAAAGGTGCGATCTGGAAAGTGCTTCTGTAGTTCGGATTGCACCCAATAGGTTTGCACCAATGCTAGTTGACTTTTCCGCGAAGCGATGCGGATCGTCTGGGTGGAGTTGGCGATATTAGCAGACATATATATAAAAAGCGATTGTTAATCTTGCGCATATAAATACCTCATCTAGGATACAGCGACTAGCGATCGGTTGCTAGGGGAGAGCAAATCGCTAACAAACACTCTGTAAAAAATAAATAAGAATAAATAAGAAAACTAAATTAACGATCGACTTCTATCCACTATCCACTATTCACTAAATAATTCTTTAAAACCTAAAGCCTAAAGCCTAAAGCCTAAAGCCTAATCCCTAATCCCTATCCCCCAGCTTATGAATTCCTCTCATCAAGATCGACACACCGCAGAACTTCACAAAATGCAACGCGCGATCGCGGGATTGCTGATCTATCAAGATATTTTAGCTGGTGAAGTTGGTCTGGCTCTCATCGCGCTGCTGCAAGCGATCGCCAATGGGGACAGATCTCAGGGTAACGCGCTGATCTGCCTGACTGCTTACGGACGTTTTTTTAGAGCTTTGGCGGCTGAAAATTGTAGTTGGGAAGAATATCTAATTGCACGGGTTTTACAAGCAGAAAACCCCTTTAGCTTGAAAGTGCAAAAGATTGCCAGTGATGTATCGTCAGAGTCAGTTTCACAACACTTACCTTCAGCATTAATCGCCGCAGTGGGGCAAGATCTTCAGTCATTACATATACTATATAGCTATGGATGCTATATCCCACTGTGGGTTCAGCAAGTCGGTGGTAAGCCTATTTGTTGGTTGGAGAGCCAGAAGCTAGCGGCAAGATCGCCGCTAATTCAGAATTTCGAGCGACGAGAATGGGGTGAATTAGTTACAGATTTGGCACGCTATTATCAACAATCTGGAGTAGGTATTTTTGGGAAGTATCGAGCATTAAAGTGGCAAGAGCGGCTGCTGGGTATCGCCCATCCCGATCGAGTGCGGCTCGACGATCTCGTCGGTTACGATCTCCAAAAAGCCACGTTAATTAATAATACAAAATCTTTACTTGCAGGTAAGCCAGCTTTAAATATTTTGTTGTATGGTGGCAAAGGTACTGGCAAATCATCGCTCATTAAAGGATTGCTCAATTATTATTGTGATAGCCAACTGCGACTGGTGGAAGTGAGTAAGTCTCACCTCATCGACCTGCCCTTAATTCTCGATCGATTGACCGATTTACCCCAAAAATTTATCATTTTTGTAGACGATCTTTCGTTTGAAGCAGATGATGAAGCCTTCAAAGCTTTAAAGGTGGTACTCGAAGGTAGTGTCACGGCCAGACCGTCGAATGTGGTAGTATATGCCACATCCAATCGCCGTCATTTAGTTAGAGAGTATTTTGCCGATCGACCCAGACCCCAGGATGCTGATGAGATTCAGATGTGGGACACGGTTCAAGAAAAATTATCGTTTAGCGACAGGTTTGGCATTACACTGACCTTCGAGCCAGCCGACCAACCTAAATATTTAGAAATAGTCCATCATCTGGCAGCCTCAGCACAATTGCCCATCGATCGTGACGAACTCGAAAAGCGTGCCTTACAATGGGCGACAAGACACAATGGCCGATCCGGACGCACCGCACGGCAATTTATCGATTATCTGCTGGGGGAAGTTGACAGTTGAATCGCAACTACGATGTTTCTACCAGCGGTAATTTCGAGCCATGGACGAGTAAGTCCGACTACCTAGAGTACGCTCCGCGATCGATCGAGTGGCGGTCTAAAATAATTAATATAATCTTCCGAACTCATGCGGAACTTTGGGCTGTTTTAGTGTTTCTTTAATGTAGTAATCGATCGGAGTGTAAAATTATGAAATCTTTGCAAATAGCGACTATTGCCACACATCGCCTATTCGCGATCGGGTTGGCAACTCTAACAGCAGTCAGCGGTATTAGCCTATTTGCAGCGTCGAGTCAAGCTTTGACAGCGACGACTAGCTTTGTCTGCGGCAAAGCTGAAGGTAAACCAGCAACTGTTGCTAGAACCAAGAAAGGGGATGTCCCGATCGTGATTTGGAGTTCGGAAGGATTTAGCGAATCGGGATTTACACCGCAAGTCCGGTGTCAGCAAGTATCGGCTAGATTTCAGGCTCTATATCGCAGCGGCCAATTGAAATATATTACCGCTGGCACTTTAAATAATCGGCCTGTGGTCTGTGCTACCAAAGAAGTCGGTAGTACTTGTACCAAGCAAAATCTGTTGTACACTCTCAAACCCAACTCCGATCCCAAGCAGGTAATCGCCAGATTGATGGCCATCCGCAATCGCGCTAGTTCTAGAGGGTTAGAAGAAAGTGCTTCCTCGACCCCTAGTTCGACTAACTCGATCGAGTTAAATTGGTTGGACGAAGAAGAATAAGGGTAATGACTGGTAGTCTACGGTGTAGATCTAGTTACTATTTGGGTGGGGAGTTGGGAGTTGGGAGTTGCGGCTCGCGCTCGGCGGGGTTCCCGCCGAAAGAAGCGAGACAAGACAGGGAGTTGCCGATCGAGGTATGATGCAATGTTTTGCAATCCAACGATCTCTCTTCCCCCGCGCCCCGCTCCTCGCTCTAATAAGCAGCACCGCCAGAAACTCAAATTCCTAACACTGACATCAAGCGATCGATATCGCAATGATGGCCGAATAACTCGCGCGCGCAATTAATTTTAATCGGTTCTTGCAGGCGCACTTGACCGAAAGCATTATCGATAATTTCCACAGTAGTCAGAGTATCCAAATCTACTGACAGAATGGGTATTTCTAGGTCTTCAGCGCGGCTGACGATAAAAGGTTGAGGTGCAAGGTGTCCGGTTAAAATCAAGCACTGTGTAGAGGTTTCTAGCGCGGCTAGTTGAATATCGGCGCGATCGCCACCCGTGACGACAGCCATATTATTGCCCCGTCGAAAATATTCTAGAGCCGAATTGACATTCATCGCGCCGATCGAGAGACTTTCGACCATTAAGTCCAATCGATCGGGACGACACAATATTTCAGCATTGAGTTGAGAAACTAATTGCTTGACAGTAACACTTCGCAACAATCCATTGCGATGGATAACGCCAAATACGGGGATACCCAACTGTTCTAAATATGGAACCAGCGTCGTTTGAACGCTTTCTACCCGATCGCGAGGGATATCGTTGATCGTACAGCCTAACAATCTTTTGCCCAGCCGCTGCTGCGCCGATATCAGCAGATCGATCGACGACAAGGGATGATAGCGGTTGACTAACAACACGCCAGCATCCAAAGTTTCCGCGATCCGATCGATCGCTAGATCGAACAAACTCCCCTCATGAAGATTGGCACCTCCTTCGAGAATCACCAAGTCGCCTGGAAGTTGGTGCGCGCTATCTTGAAGTAATTTTGGATAGTCTCGACTATCGACTCCCGTCAGCCGATCGTGAGTACGTGCCGCATCCAATACCAACAGTGGCAATCCCAATCGCTCGGCAGGCAAGGATAAGGCTTGAGCCATCAGTCTGGCATCATTATCGTTCGCGCCATTGGGGTCGAGTGCGTTTCCAGTCACGACTGGTTGAGCGTAGGCAATCTCAATTCCCTTTGCCTGTAAACGATCGGCAATTCCCAAAATCGTCGCCGACTTCCCACTACAGGCTTCAGTCGAAGCTACCAGCAAGTATTTCATAGCCATCCCCACACAATTATCCCTAGTCATTTAACTATATGATGCAATAACTTAGTAATATCTAAAATCGGCGATGCCGATTATGTCTCTCGTGTCCAGGATGAATTACTACCTGCAAATGCTAACCGTTTTTCAGAGGAGCGAGCAGTTGTTTGTCCAGTAGGAGAGCGATCTCGCTGCCCGACTTGGCAACTGACACAGATGAGTTAAATTACCGTCGATCGCCATACTAGTCTAGGTTATCCGCGATCGCAATGACTAGTGTTTGGGGAAAAGATGTTCCCAATCGGAATTTGATGAGCGTCAGCACGAAGATGAAGACCGCAGGAGCGCAACCAGAGCGATTGCTAGTCATTGATGTCGATCGGGTGGTAGCCTGACTGAGGCAGAGCCAGAGTAGTGGCATCGCCGCGATCGATACAGGCACTACATGCTAGTCTTCCATTCTCATCAGTTTATAATAAAAATATTGGGGGAAATCCGGAGTGTTGGTATCGCGGATATTAATCAGCCAATCGATCAGATAACTAATCAACTCCGAATTCATCATGTTGATATCGTAGGTGAGATCGGCATTATCATCAAACATCATCGTGCATCTGGTCAGATCGCCAGGTAGATTCTGGATCGCCCAATTGATGACATAAGGAATTTTTTCCCCACCTTCGATCGCCGGATAACCGCCAAGTCCACCTTTGTGGTAAAGCGTGATTGCTTTGGGCAGCACGTTCCGTTTGGCAGCGGATTTCATGAAATATGGGGCATACAAATTAACTTTATCTGGTTGGGCGGGAATTATTTCATCAAATAAATTCATCGATCTAGGGAATAGGGAATAGGGGTTAGGGGTTAGGCTTTAGGCTTTAGGCTTTAGGCTTTGGGGGATTGGGGGATTGGGTTGTTGAGCTTAGTATTCACCATTTTGGGTAAAGATTTACAATTTTATGATAAAAAAACCCAGTTTCTTGGGGAAACTGGGCGAGCTTGGCTAAAAATTACTATTTAGTTTCGGAGAATTCGGCATCGATAACATCGTCACCACCGCCAGTTGCACCGCCACCAGGAGGAGTACCACCATCAGCATCATCGCTACCGCCACCAGCATTAGCACCTGCTTGAGCGTAGATATTACTACCGATCGCCATTAAGGTTTGCTGAACTTCGGGACTCAAGCGTTGGATTTCGGCATCATCTTCTTTCGCTACAGCTTCTTTGAGTTCTTTGATTAAGCCTTCGAGCTTAGTTTTGTCTGCTGCGGGGACTTTATCGCCGAGTTCTTGAAGTTGTTTTTCGGCTTGGTAGGTGAGAGAATCAGCCTGGTTCTTGCGATCGATTTTCTCGCGGTTTTCCTTGTCGGCGGAAGCATTACTTTCAGCTTCGCGCACCATCCGTTCGACTTCGGTTTTGTCGAGAGTAGAAGCACCAGTGATACTGATGGACTGCTCTTTACCAGTGCCCTTATCTTTAGCGGTGACATTCAAGATCCCGTTAGCATCAATGTCGAGAGTGACTTCGATTTGGGGGACGCCACGCGGAGCCGAAGGAATACCGTCGAGACGGAAGGTACCCAGACTCTTGTTGTCGCGCGACATTTCGCGTTCGCCTTGGAGAATATGGATTTCAACGTTGCTCTGTCCATCTACCGCTGTCGAGAAGGTTTCAAACTTCTTGGTCGGAATAGTGGTGTTACGAGGGATGATTTTAGTCATTACACCACCTAAGGTTTCAACACCCAAGGATAGCGGAGTGACGTCGAGTAAGAGGATATCTTTGACTTCACCAGCCAAGACACCAGCTTGTACCGCTGCACCGATGGCAACTACTTCGTCTGGGTTTACAGTCTCGTTAGGCTCTTTACCCAAGAGGCGTTTGACTAATTCTTTAACTGCGGGAATCCGAGTCGAACCACCCACCAAGACGACTTCATCGATGCGGGCTTTATCGATTTTGGCATCTTTGACCGCATTTTCGACAGGAACGCGACAACGATCGATCAAGTCGGAACAAATTTCCTCGAATTTAGCCCGAGTTAGGGTCATTTCGACATGTTTTGGCCCATCTTGAGTCGCCGTGATGAAGGGCAGGTTAATTTCAGCTTGAGTAACGCTAGAAAGTTCGATCTTGGCTTTCTCAGCAGCTTCAGTCAGACGTTGGAGAGCTTGACGATCTTTGCGGAGGTCGATACCTTCATTTTTCATAAAGGTAGTCGCTAAGTGATCGACGATTTTCTTGTCGAAGTCGTCCCCACCTAAGTGAGAGTCCCCAGAAGTTGCAAGTACTTCAAATACACCGTCGCCGACTTCGAGTACGGATACGTCGAAGGTACCGCCCCCAAGGTCGAAAACGAGAATTGTTTCGTTACTCTTTTTGTCTAAACCGTAAGCTAGGGCAGCCGCAGTCGGTTCGTTAATGATCCGCAGCACTTCAACCCCAGCAATTTTACCTGCATCTTTGGTAGCTTGACGTTGAGAATCATTAAAATAAGCTGGTACGGTAATTACGGCTTGGGTAACAGTTTCACCCAGATACTTACTCGCATCATCGACTAATTTTCTTAATACTTGAGCGGAAACTTCTTCTGGCGCGAATTTCTTGCCCAAGCCAGGAGCTTCGATTCTAACGCTGTTTCCATCGTTGACGACTTTGTAAGAGATTTCAGTGGCTTCTTGGCTCACTTCGTCAAATTTGCGACCGATAAAGCGTTTGACGGAGGAGAAGGTATTCTCTGGGTTCATCACCGCTTGACGTTTGGCGATTTGACCGACCAAGCGATCGCCATTTTTCGCAAATGCGACAACAGAAGGGGTAGTGCGGAATCCCTCGGCGTTAGCGATTACGGTGGGTTTGCCACCTTCCATTACGGCAACACAGGAGTTGGTAGTTCCTAAGTCAATGCCAACAACTTTTCCCATAAAACTATAACTACTTCCTAAATAATGACAACAGTTTGAATAATGGCAACGAGCGCAGTGAGCAAGTCACACGAATCGATATTACAGAATCGATCCCTATCTTTGTGCCAACTGAGCCTTTTTTGAAGGGTGGTTTTCCGTACCTCTTCGATGACTGACGGTAAGCAATCGACCGTTATCTTATGACTGGCTCAGTTGATACCTCTCTACTGTATGTGACTTATACCAATGTCGAAATTGAGGCGAACCGTATAGAGTAGTGGTGCTTACCGAAAGAGTACACAGTGGCAAGCTAGATCGGCTAAAGATGCCAGACATTAACGGAAAGGGTAATTAAGGATAGAAACAGAATAAACCCGATCGTGTCTAGGAGAGTCGTGACTAACGGCCCACTGATTAGAGCTGGATCGACATTTACCTGCTTGAAGGCGATCGGTAGTAACGTGCCTAAGGTTACGGCGACGATCGAATTGGCAGCCATAACCGAACCTGCCACCAGTGCCACCCAGCGTTCGTCTGGCGGCGTCCAAATTAAGGCGAGCAGGATCATGGTCAATCCGAGTCCGAGGGCTGTTCCTAGCCCTGCTAGTAGCTCTTTGCCGAGAATTTTGAGGGTATCGCCAGCGGTGACTTCGCCGACACCGAGGGAGCGAATGGTGACGGTGAGAGCTTGGGTACCGACTGCGCCGCCAGTATTAGAAAAGAGCGGCATAATTACCGCGAGAACGGGGATTTTGGCGATCGTGTCTTGGAAAGGTGCGATCGAACTGGAGGCACCGATATATAGTGCCATAATGCCGAGCAGCCAGGGCAGGCGATTTTGTAATTTGCTCCACGGGGAGGAGAGGGACGAATCTTCGCCACTGGCGACCCCTGCCAGTTTTTGGATGTCTTCGGTGGCTTCTTCTTGCAAGATATCGACGACATCATCGATCGTGATAATACCTACCAACCGATCTTCGCGATCGACGACTGGGACTGCAATCAAGTCATATCGCTGCATTTGGCGCGCGACATCTTCTTGAGAGGTTTCGGTATAAACTTTGATCACTCGATCGCTACCGATATCTTTAATCGGCGTATCCGGTAGCGTAAATACTAATTGCCGCAACGATACCACTTGCATTAGTTTCCGACTATCGTCGGTGACATAAGCATAGTAAATCGTCTCTTTATCGCGATCGCTTTGTTTGATCTTGGCTAAAGCTTCGCCGACTGTCAAACCTTGCCGCAGCCGCACGTATTCCGTCGTCATCACCCGTCCGGCAGTCCCTTCGGGATAGCCGATAATCGTAGCGGTAGCCGCGCGTTCTTCTGGACTGAGTTGGGGTAGGAGTCGTTTGACGACGCCTGCGGGTAATTCGTCAAATAGGGCGACGCGATCGTCGGGACGCATGGCTTCAATAATCTGGCAAACTTGAGTATCGTGGAGAGCTTCGATCAACTCTTCTTGAATCTCCGTCGGGAGGTATTCAAAAACGGCGATGGCACAACCCTTGGACAGCAATCGAAAAGCGATCGCACGACGCTCTCCAGGCAATTCACTAATGTAATCGCCCACATCTACCGCTGGTAGATGATTGAGTTCTGACTTGAGTTGATTTAAGTCAGTGATGTCGGATAGCTCGATCGTATCTTCTCGACTCAGCATAAAACCTCCTAGCCTCCTCCTGCCTGGGAGACTAGCTCGTCAGATGTTAGAGAAGGTTGTTACTTAAGAGCAGATGGACTGTAGTCCACAACAGCATAGAAATTACTAATACCGATATTTTTAATGAAAACTTAAGATCGGTATCTCTATCGTATCTCTGGATGCACCCAGATCGCAAGGTTCAACTTGTAGAAGCAAAAAATGGTGTTGCTGGATTTGAGGATGAAAAGATAGAGTGGGGAGCGGGGAGCGGGGAGTTGGGAGTTGGGAGTTGGGAGTTGGGAGTTGGGAGTTGGGAACAGAGATCCAAAAACAACAGATCGTACCTTAGAGCGGTAACTCCCGAAAAATTATCGATGTTTTGCTCTCAAGCTAGCGATTGTGACGACAGAATGATTAAGATCGAGAAGTAATCTCTGCTAAATAATCGCGATTTTCTCGGTCATGAGAGATTGCGCCAATGACTAATGTCCCAACCGATCGAAGTTACCACTCATGTCATCCTCCGCGATCTGTTGCGACATCAACCTGAGATCGTTAGCTGGAACCATCATCTGACGATGACGCGCTTAGTAGCGCAAGCCTTGCGACGCTCGACATCAGCACTAATTCAAACCGGGATTCCCACCCATCGCCAACAGGGCACATATCGCCTCAGCTATCTGATTCCCGCACTATTGTGGCAAGGCTCCGTAACCATTGCCATTCCCACAGCCATTCGCGAGCGGTTAGTCGAGCGAGAACTCCCCCAACTCCAGCAATGGTTGGGTACTTCTAAACCAGTCTATTGCAGCGATACTCCACCCCCGCCAGAATTTGCAGGCTTGTGGATAACAGATCCGCAATCTTGGTTGAGTCTACAATTATCTGCTCCCGATGCTGTTGCCTGCAATCCGATCGCGATCGACGGTGCGGATGAATTAGAAAATTGGGCGCAAACATTACTCACGATCGAGCTAACTCCCCAAGATTGGGACGAGCTGCGACTGAGCCAACCGCCAGCAATTGCCGCGCAAATTGTCTCCCTCAGAATTAGCTGGCTTTCAGCTTTATGGCAACGTCCGCTCAATCCTTATAATTGCTATTTATTAGATGCTGGCGATCGATTGTCGATCGAGTCATTGAGTAAAATTCTCTCGCAGGACATACCCCCCCAATGGCAGCAATTTTATCGCGAGTTAGACAAACCCGATCGATTAGTCTGGGCAAAACTCGATCGTACTCGCGGCACATTTATACTGGCAATTACGCCGATCGATTTAGTTGCCGAACTCACCCCCATTTGGCAACGACAACCATCGATTTTGATTGCGAGCGCGGTAGATCTCAATAATAAAGCGATCGGTTATCGTCAAGAATTAGGCTTGGGCGAAATGACCTCAGTTAAATTCCCACTCGATCGACAAAACGATTTATTCAAACTCTACATTCCCCGCTGGATGCCGATGCCCAATACCAGCAAGTTTCAACCCATCTTAGTCGATGAAATCAAACATTTACTACACCTAATTAACAGTCGCTCCAAATTCGTAGTTATTCTCATTCAAGATACCCCGCTTAAAGCTCAATTAGCAGCTATTCTCGCGGCTGAATGGGGAAGTAGAGTCCAAGTCGAACGCACCGACCTCAACGCGTCAAATATCCTGATCTCTGGCTGGGAATTTTGGCAGCATCATCAAGACGATTTACCCACACCCGAACTGATGATTATTGCGACGCTACCGATTCCCTCACTTGAAGATCCGCTAGTTGCGGCGAAGGTAAGTTTTTATAAGCAACAAAAACAGGATTGGTTTCGGCTTTATTTATTGCCGACAGGTTTGCGAATCTTACATCGGGCGATCGCGCCAATGCGATCGGCTCAAGGGATAGTTGCGATCTTTGACAATCGGATCGACAGACGAATTTACGGTCAACAAGTATTAGCATCTCTCAATCCCAATCAGCGGATTAATTATCTCGATCTCAATTGGCTCGATTCGGCGTAGATATGTATATATCTATAATTTTTCCACCGGAAAGGGAGTAGAACCGGAAACCTAAAGTCTAAAACCTACCCCGCCATAGCGACTTGATAAATCTCACCTGGTGTCAGATGAGAGTGGATGACGCGACCATCTTTGAACCACACGATGCGTTTGGTTTGTTTGGCAACATCGGGTTCGTGAGTGACCATGACGATCGTAATTCCGCTTTCATTTAGTTGGGTAAAAATATCCATTACCTCTTGAGTCGTCCGCGAATCTAAGGCTCCTGTCGGCTCGTCAGCCAGTAAGACGCGAGGTTCGCCGACAATTGCCCGCGCGATCGCCACCCGTTGTTGTTGACCCCCAGAGAGTTGATTGGGACGGTTGGCCATCCGATTGCTCAACCCGACTTTTTCTAAGGCTACTACCGCACGCTCTTTGCGTTCGCTCTGATTTAGGCCGCCATAAATCATCGGCAACATTACATTTTCGAGGGCGTTTAATTGCGGTAACAGATGAAATTGTTGAAAGATAAAACCGAGTTTGCGATTGCGAATTTTGGCTAATTCGGCATCGGGGACGGTGGAGACATCTAATTTATCGAGATAGTAATGTCCGCTGGTAGGTTGGTCGAGACAACCGATAATATTCATGGCTGAAGATTTACCAGAACCAGAAGGCCCCATAATCGCACAATATTCACCTTCGGCGATCGTCAAACTGACATCATCTAATGCTTTAACTAAAGTATCTTCGATACCATAGGTTTTATTAATATTTTCTAGTCTGATAATAAT
>NZ_PVWO01000151.1 GCF_003003845.1 Chamaesiphon polymorphus CCALA 037
CGGGGTAATTTATGGCCCGCACGGTGCGCCGGATTTCTTTACGCCTGAAGATATCGAGATGTTTTTTGCCACGGATTGGGAAATACATCACAATTCAGCCAGAACGGGAATTCGCCTGATCGGCCCCAAACCAGTCTGGGCGCGGACAGATGGTGGTGAGGCGGGCTTGCATCCTTCTAATATTCACGATAATGCTTATGCGATCGGGACTGTGGATTTTACGGGGGATATGCCGATTATTCTCGCCCACGATGGCCCTAGTTTGGGCGGTTTCGTTTGCCCCGCAACGATCGTGCAAGCAGAATTATGGAAAATTGGGCAACTCAAACCGGGCGATAAAATTCGATTTCAACCAATGTCGATCGAGCGAGCCAATGCGCTAGAACTCGCCCAAGATCGGGAGCTTGAATCCCTCGTCCCTGAAGTAAGAGATGCCGAGCCAGATCGAGTATTGTTGGTAGATAAATTACCTACTAGCGATCGCCTCACTACTTACCGTCGATCGGGTGATAAATATCTATTAATTGAATATGGCGAATTGGTTCTCGATCTCAATTTGCGATTCCAGATTCATGCCTTAATGGAATGGCTCAAAGTGAATCCGATCGCGGGAATTATTGACTTAACTCCTGGTATTCGATCGCTGCAAATTCACTACGATAGCCGCATCTTACCCGAACGCGAATTGCTAGATTTATTAACGCTCGCTCGATCGAATTTACCGAATATCGACGAGTTAACCGTACCCACCCGCATCGTGCATTTACCCCTGTCTTGGGATGATGACTCGACCCGACTGGCGATCGACAAATATATGCAATCCGTGCGCGACGATGCGCCGTGGTGTCCGAGTAATATCGAATTTATTCGGAGAATTAATGGTTTAGATTCGATCGAATCCGTGCGCGAAATTATCTTCGCCGCTAGTTATTTGGTCTTAGGATTGGGCGATGTTTATTTAGGCGCGCCCGTAGCTACTCCGATCGATCCGCGCCATCGTCTAGTCACAACTAAATACAATCCCGCCCGCACTTGGACGCCCGAAAATGCTGTCGGTATCGGCGGTGCATATATGTGTATCTACGGCATGGAAGGCCCTGGTGGTTATCAATTTGTCGGTCGTACCGTGCCGATTTGGAATCGTTATCTTCAGACGTTAGACTTCACCAAACCGTGGTTATTACGCTTCTTCGACCAAATTAGATATTTCCCAGTTTCGCCATCAGAACTCTTACAATATCGAGAAGATCTGATTTATGGACGGGTAAAATTAGAGATTGAAGAAACAACATTTAGTCTATCTGCATATCAGCAATTTCTCGCCGATAATGCGGATGATATTGCTAGGTTTAAAAATACCCAACAAGCGGCATTTCAAGCCGAAAGAAATGCCTGGACAGCCGCTGGCGAATTCACCAGACAAGCCATAGAACCAGAGACTACTCTATCCGCACCAACTCTAGATTTACCACCGAACTGTACGCCAGTTATCGCACATTTGACTGCCAATGTGTGGCAAGTTTTAGTGAAGCCAGGAGATCTCGTAAATCCAGGCGATAAACTAGTAATTCTGGAGGCGATGAAAATGGAAATGACGATCGAAGCCGAGGAAACAGGATCGATCGAGATTGTTTACTGTACGCCCGGACAAATGGTATCTACCGGACAAGTATTATTAGCATTGAGGATGATTCAATCCGATCGCGGCTAGTAAAAGGAGCTAATTAGCGATCGATACCTCCGATATTCATACTGTAACTAGTAACCCAAGTTGCTAGTACGAGATGGCATAAGTAAAGCAACCATTGCCAATACTCTCTCCCAACTCCCAACTCCCAACTCTTGACAAAATAATACTAGGATTTACGCCGTAGACTACTAGTTCATTTCGCACAATTTCCAATAGTCGTTGATGGCAACTAAAAGCTCGACAAAATCTGTAAATTTTGTGGGCTTATGGATGTAACCAGCAACGTTTAAACCGTAGGTTTCGATCTTATCGCTTTCTTCATTAGACGCAGCAAATACTACGACTGGAATGTGCTTGAGCATTTCATCCGCTCGCAATTCCTGTAAAAATCTTAGCCCATTCATTTTGGGCATATTCAAGTCTAGTAAAATAAGTCGCCGATCTGGAGGGACGACAGAGGGTTGTCCGGGTTTACCACGTAACATTTCTAAAGCCTCGATCCCATTGCCAGCAACATACAAAGGGCTAGTGATTTTTCCAACTTCAAAAGCTCTTTGCACGTTCATCACATCTACTTCATCATCTTCGACTAGTAAAATATTTAGGATTGAGTTATTTATCGTGTTTGTCATGATAATTGATAAGATTGGCAGCGATCGCCTTAATTAGATTGCAGTTATGTTGTGACTAAACTCCTGATGATAACAACAATCTTAGCGCGAGCGTAAGGCTGCATCGTAACTAAGCCTAGATTAAATACAGTATAAATACACTCAAATCCTGGTGCAGATCCGAGCGGGCGATCGGGGTATATATTAATTTTTACTATTAATTAAGATTGGGTCATCTATCGATCGGATTAAAGTTTCCAGCTCGCTCGGCTCTCCTATACTTATGGTGATAATTTAATCTTATCGACAGGGGGTAAGGGGTAAGGGGATGGATCGATCCGATCGATAACCTCTTCTAAAATTTTACCTGCGGGGTTCGAGATGATTATACCAAAGCACCGCCACAACTAGAACCCGCTCCAGCCGTACAACCATAACAATAAGTTTTGGTTTGAATTTCGTCGATTAAATCTAGCGTACCTGCGGCTAATAATCGATCGATGGTTAGAATTTCACCATTTTTAGTTAGAGCTGGCAGATTTGTCATCTGATTGAAATCGCAATCATAAACATTCCCCAAATAATCGATCGATAGTTGGTCGCGACACATAACTTTTGCTACCGTCCTAGGGTTGTAATGCGACTCTAGGAACTGTAAATAAGGTAGGGTGAGTTGGTGCTGCTCTAATTGAAACTTAGTGCGACCGATCGGGAGATTGGTGATGGTCAAAAGATTATTAAAATACACATCAAAATGTTCTTTAAAGAACATTTTATAATCTCGTTCTAGAGCTACCGAATCGGGTGTCAATCTAAAATTTGTCGATGTCGGAATTTGGGGATTATATACTAAATCTAGTTGTAACTGTGGATCGCTACCATAGCCCAACCGATTTAACCATTGCAGTGCGCGCATCGAAGCATCAAATACTCCCTGTCCGCGCATTTTATCGACATTATCTGCTAAATAGCATGGCAATGAAGCGACGATGCGCGCGCGATGTTTGGCGCAATATTCTGGGATATCCTCATAACCGGGCACAAAATAGATCGTGAGATTGGAACGCACGATCGCTTGTTTGCCAGTATTAACTGCTGTTTCTAAAATCGGTTTGAAACCATTGAGGAGTTCTGGCGCACCGCCCGTAAGATCGACTGTTTTGAGTTGGGGAAATGTCTGGATTAGTTCGATAACTTTATTGGCAATCCGATCGGACATTTCCTCGGTACGATGGGGACTAGCATCTACATGACAATGGCTACAGGCGAGGTTGCAACGTTTGCCTAGATTTACTTGCAGGATCGTTATCGGTTGTTTGACTAGCGGAGATTCCAGCCGCTCGTTAAATGGAGTAATGTGGGCAGCAAATAATTCTGGGGCGGCGGATGGTTGAAGCATTTAAAGGATAGAGATTAGAGACTTGTAACAGACAAGACCGGAAATATAAAAACGCCGCTTTTGGATATCCTCCAGCTACGGCGTAGACGTACAAATTTAGCTTTAGCCTAACTCGCCACCGACAAATTGTCTGGCATACAAACATTCGTCCCGCCCAATCCGCAATAACCGCCAGGATTCTTGGCTAAATATTGTTGGTGATAGGCTTCGGCGTAATAAAATTCCGGTGCGGCTAAAATCTCGGTGGTAATCTCTTTATGTCCAGCACTGTTTAGAGCCGCTTGATAAGCTACCTGAGAAGCCTGTGCTAGTTGCATCTGACTATCGGAGTAACAATAGATACCCGATCGATACTGCGTACCCGCATCGTTGCCTTGGCGCATTCCTTGAGTCGGATTGTGGTTTTCCCAGAAGACTTTGAGCAGTTGTTGATAAGTGATGACTGCGGGATCGAATACTACCAGTACCACCTCATTATGCCCCGTCAAACCACTGCAAACCTCTTGGTATGTAGGATTCGGGGTGCTGCCTGCGGCATAGCCCACAGCGGTAATATAGACGCCTGCTGGCAGTTGCCAGAATTTACGTTCGGCACCCCAAAAACAACCCATCCCAAACATCGCTTTTTCCATGTTATCGGGGTATGGGGGTGCTAATGGATTGCCATTGACAAAATGCTTGGCAGGAATAGCCATCTTTTCCGCTCTGCCTGGTAGGGCATCTGCTGGCGCGGGAATAGTTAATTTTTTACCACCAAAGAGGTTGGATAGCATAATTTTAGTTAATTTAGGGTGTGGAGATCGACGATTTGGCAGCCACAATAGTCTGCATAGATCGGGTTGCAAACGTCAGTATCTTTATTAACTGTAACGCATTGAGGGGCTGGTATAAAATGTGAAGCGATTCGTATTTTGCGACTTGACAAGCTGATTGTTTGTGGAGCGTCAGGATATATAATGACTGGCTAGGCAGACAGCGATCGCGTAAATAGTGCTTGGGAAGGTCGCGGATTGACTGTGCGTATTAATATTTTACCTAGATATCGAGCGTAACTATGGCCAAAAAGTCTGAAGTCAAAGAATCTAGTCTCTTGTACCAACGCTTGAAAGCTGCAATGCAAGACGGGATTAAAGTTTGGTTTGAAACCCGCGACAAAAGTTACTTCGGGATTCCGATTGGAATCGATCGCGATTTTGTGGAGGTACTGATTTTGGTTCCTGGTAGCGATGACGAATCATCGGAATATATCTTCCAACGGGTGACGTGGGTAGTTAGGTTAGCCTCGATCTCGGCTGTCGCTTATCCTTCAGAATACTGGTCTGCCGACAGGTTAGAGAATCTCTTGGCTAAATCGGCACTAAATACTGAAAGCTAACTGGTAAATTAATTGAGAATTGAGAATTGAGAATTGAGAATTGAGAATTGGGTTTAAACCCCTGTTACTCGGTAAACACATTTCTATTCTTGCTGAGAATATCAAAACTCGCTCTGTAGAGCATCTATCTATTGGGGGATGACTAGCAAATGCTACTCATCCCCCCTTTCGATCGATCGCCAATAGTCTCCTAAATATTATTGGCACGATCGAGAAATAATCGATCGCGCCAACAAGAGCAATCCAGCTCGTCCAAATTAAAGTCTCTTTCCTAGACGCGTTCGCGAATTGGAGCTACCACCAATTCTGGTGTATGCGATGCGGGAGCTGGTTCCCACAGACTGAGGAGAATGGCATTGGTACTGTTGCCGACTACATTTAACACGGTCTTAAATCCATCCGTCAATCGATCGATTCCTGCGACAATGGCAATCCCTTCTAATGGCAATCCCGCCGCCGATAATACCGTCGCCATCGTAATTAACGCCGAACCCGGTACGCCAGGGGTGCAAAATGAAACCAAGAAACTACTCAATCCGATCGAAAATAATAACGATGGCGTCAGCGGTACGTGATAAATTTGGGCGATGAAAATTGCATTAAATCCTTGTAAAATCGTTGCCCCATCGCGTTTTAATGCCGTACCTAATGGCAGCGCAAAACTGGCAATTTCCGATCGCAATCCATAGCCTTCTTGCATATTTTGCAAGACCATCGGCAACACGGCATTAGAGCTAGCCGTGCCAAATCCGAGAAAGAAAGACGGAATTAGACTGCGAAAAAATTTTCCAGGTTCGGCTTTAATAATTGTCAATACAACTAGATAAAAACCCGCCATAATTAGCGTGGCAATAAATAGCCCCAGTACATACCAAGACAAGCGCACGATCAGCCCCAAGCCTTGAGTGGCGATCGTCGAACTAATCAAGGCAAATACGCCGATCGGGGCAACATATAAAATTACCGATAGGACTTTTTCACTAATTACATAAATACTTTCTAATAGCTCGACAAATGGCTTGGCTTGCGCTTGAGCCATCTGAATTCCCGTCCCAAATAAAGCCGCCGAAATAATTACTTGTAACAAATTACCACTACTGAGCGCGCCCAAAGGATTAGTCGGAATCAGACTCAGCAACCAATCGATCGGGTCTAGTGTCACTGGAGCATCAGTCACCGCTGGAATCTCAAACCCCGTCACCCCCGCCCCAGGTTGCAAAACCACCGCTACCGCCATCCCAATGCACAGCGAGATCGTACTCGTCACTACATAACAAGTCATCAGCTTCAATACATATCGCCCCACTTGCCCCGTCCCCTGAATCCGATTGACACCCAGAATCAAGGATGAGAAGATCAATGGCACCACGACAAACTGAATGATCCGTAAAAATCCCGCGCCAATCGGTGCTAACAGATATCGATCGAGCGGCACGATCGCCAGCGGAAATGTAGTATTTAAAACAGTCCCAAACATCATGCCAACGGCGAGGGCAATCAGGATTAGTGCAGACAGGTTCATAGTTGGGAGTTGGGAGTTGGGAGTTGGGAGGAAAAGCGCAATTAATTTTAGCTAAATGTCCTAAGCTGCAATTTTTTGATACATACAGCACTAATCAAAACTTAACATAAAAATTTACACTAGCAGACTTGTTTCCACAGATGCGATCCCCTTCGCCAAATTAACCACCCAGTAACTCCCAACTGCCAACTGCCAACTCCCAACTGCCAACTCCCAACTCTCCAAATTCCGACATTCGATCGTTACGCACGACATCCGTCTCATGGTTAACTAAGCAAAACCATCCAAGAGTAACGGGAAAATTCGCTGTGTTAGCTAGAGTTTGGAGTGCGACCATTATCGGCATCGAGGCAGTAAAAGTAGGTGTCGAAGTCGATGTTGCCAACGGCTTGCCCGGAATTACCGTCGTCGGTTTGCCAGATGTGGCCGTCCAAGAGAGTAAAGAGCGCGTCAAAACAGCGATTAAAAATGCGGGGTTTGCCTATCCCATCCGGCGTATCACCATTAATTTGACGCCCGCAGACCTGCGGAAGGAAGGCCCCAGTTTCGATTTACCCATCTGTGTGGGCATCCTGGCCGCCTCAGACCAGGTGAGCGGCGAGTTGTTAGGGGATTATCTATTTTTGGGCGAACTGTCCTTAGATGGCAGTTTACGCGCTGTTGCAGGCGTCCTCTCGATCGCGGCTGCGGCGCAAAAAATGGGCATTACCGGACTGGTAGTACCCGCCGCGAATGCGTGCGAAGCGGCGGTGGTGCAAGGCTTACAAGTCTATGGCTTGCGAGATCTGGCTGAAGTTGCATCCTTCCTCAACAATCCCGATCGGTTCGAGCCTGTTAAAGTCGATGTCACGGGCAAACTCGCCCAACCCCAGCTAGATTGTGCCGATCTCCACGACGTCAAAGGCCAATCTCACGCCCGTCGCGCCCTGGAAATTGCCGCAGCAGGCGGGCACAATTTGATTTTTGTCGGCCCTCCAGGGAGTGGTAAAACGATGCTCGCGCGGCGGTTGCCCGGAATTCTCCCGCCATTGAGCTTTGACGAAGCGATCGAAGTTACTCAAATTCACTCTGTCGCTGGCTTACTCAAAGAACGCGGCTTTCTGGTTTGCGATCGACCGTATCGCAGTCCCCACCACTCCGCTTCGGGGCCTGCACTCGTTGGTGGTGGCTCGTTTCCCCGTCCTGGAGAAATTTCCCTCGCCCATCGCGGCGTCTTATTTCTCGACGAATTAACTGAATTCAAACGCGATGTCCTGGAATTTTTGCGCCAACCATTAGAAGACGGACACGTCACCATCTCCCGCACCCGTCAATCTGTCTCCTTCCCCGCCCAATTTACCCTCGTCGCCAGCACCAATCCATGTCCCTGCGGTTATTATGGAGATACGATTCAGGCTTGCACCTGCAATCCCCGCCAGCGAGAGACTTATTGGGCAAAACTATCTGGCCCCCTGATGGATCGGATCGACCTCCAAGTCGCCGTAAATCGCCTCAAACCAGAGGAAATTACCGATCGACCCACAGGCGAAAATTCCGCCACAGTGCGCCCCCGCGTTCAAGCGGCGCGCGACAAAGCCAGAGCGCGCTTTGCATCTGCTCCGGGCATCGTCTGCAATGCCCAGATGCAAAGTCGAGAATTGCGCACCTGGTGTCCGCTCGACGATAATAGTCGTCAATTATTAGAAACAGCCATTCGCAAGTTAGGATTGTCAGCACGCGCGAGCGATCGCATTATTAAAGTTGCCAGAACCATCGCCGATCTGGCAAATGCCGACCAGATCGAACCCCCGCACATCGCCGAAGCCATTCAATATCGGACGATCGATCGAATGCAGTAAAATCCTCCCATCTAGGCGAATTAGATTGAGGTAAACTAATCCCTAGTCACCCCAACACCCGAAAAATGACTAACCAAAACCCCGCAGTTCCAGCCCCAGGTTCGCCGCAGGATAGACGCCAAAGCGACATTTTGAGCAAAGTCAATGCCCATGCAGATAGATCGCTCGATCGCTTATTTGCCGATATCGAAGAACTCCTCAGCGGCGATCTCGAAGCCGACTCCTCATCTGCCATCGAGCGCGCCCAGCGCAAAACTACAGATCCTACCCGCCACTATCCTCCCACCCAATCGCCTCAATCCGATTCTCATTACTATCCAGCCTCAGGATCCTTCACTGGTGAGGAACCAGCATTTTCGGACTCGATCGACGACACGCCACCAACTGCTGCACCCAAACGCAAAAAATCGATCCCGATCTGGCTGATGGCAGTATCGGGAATTGGCATCACCGCCATCGCCGCAGGCAGTCTGCTGTTTTGGCTGGTAAACGAACGGAAGATCGACATGCCCAATATCGATACTAGTTGGCTGCCATTCCAATCTCAGCAAGTTTCTCCCACAGACGCGCAATTTGCCGACTATATGCGTAAATCGATCGCCAAAATCGAAGCCGCCGAGCGAGTTCCTGCTGCGCCCGCACCCACTGCCAGCATCGCCGACCCCGCTTTGACAACTCCAGCGGCTAATCCCACTATTTCCAACGCCCCTGGCGCGATCGTCACAGCACCCATCTCTGCTAGCCCAACTGCTACCACCAACCCGATCGCGCTAGTCAAAACTCTGGACAAAAACAATCGCCCTGGGGCTATTTTTCAGATCGACGGTCAAAGCCAAACCATTCGTGTCGGTCAACAAATCGGCACCAGCAACTGGTCTTTAATATCTGTGGCCAAAGGCGAAGTCACCATCAAACAAAAAGGCGGCCAAATCCGCTCGCTCGATGTCGGTCAAAAATTCTAGGCGTTAGGGGTTAGGCTTTAGGCTTTAGGCTTTAGGTTTTAGGCTTTAGGCTTTAGGTTTTAGGAGTAAGGCTTTAGGCTTTAGGTTTTAGGCTTTAGGTTCTAGGAGTAAGGCTTTAGACGGAGCTGTAAAATCAGAGTACGGGTTAAAATCGAAAGAAACGATCGTCATCCACACGCTCGCTCGAATTTTGAATTCCCCCTATTTTCAACTTAACAGCCTAAAGCCTAACGCCTAAAGCCCAACGCCTAACGCCCTACCCCCTATCCCCTCTCCTAAATCATGGGTCTAATCGAAGACATGAACCGCTTTCTGGAAAGTCAGATCGATGACTTTCTCAGTAAAAATCCGCACTTGGAACTACAGGTAATTGGTGCTCAACTAGCCGAACAAGAAGCTGATACCGAGCAGTTGATTATCGACTTGCGATTGCAAGAAAAACAAACCGAAAAAGAAATCCTCAATACCGCTCAAGAAATCAAAAACTGGTACGATCGCGTCCAGAAAGCGACCGCCGCCGGACGATCGGATCTAGCCGTACCCGCCCAAGAGCGCGTTAATGCCCTTCTCCCCCAAGGAAATCAACTCTGGGGTAAGATGCAAGGCTTAAAAGAGCGTATTGCCAAGGCTCAAGAACTATTACAGACCATTAAAAGTCGGCGCGCCGAAGTCAAAGCCAAAACCACAGCCGCCCAAGCAGCACGCACTCAAGCCGCCGTCAATAGCAGTAATAGCGGCTGGGGATCGGCAAATAATTATACCAGTATCGGCAATTCTGCCGATCCCCTAGATGCGCAATTTCGGCGGTGGGAGGCAGATGAAGAACTTGAAAAACTAAAACGTAACTTAAGTAAATAGGCTGATTATTAAATAAATCTTTAGATAGGGTTGCTGTAGTCTGGTAAGATTACTGAAATAACGTCACGACATCATACACCTTGAAGTATGGTAGCTGGCCGATATCTCTGCTGCTGACCTAGTTTTGTCAGCTCACAGCGGGAGGAGATATCTATAGACACTATATTAATAGACAGTTATGCACAGAAACCCCATTGTCAAAAATTCTCAGGTTGGTGATGCGATCGCCGGGATCGTCACCGTATTTGGGATCGATATTTTAATCATTTTTATCGCCCTCTTATTTAATACCCTCTCACCGATGTTTATGTCGGTAGTTTTTTCGATCGGCGCGATCCAACTCATCTACGTTTTACCTTTGTTGCGGTGGTCGATCAAACGCAGAGTTAAGGGATTTAGTAAAGGCTTGCTACTCGGTACACTCGCGATCGCGGCTGTTAATGTTGCTTGCTTTTTAGTCACCTACAAGTTTTTCAGCAGCGGCGCAAGATAATTGTAGGTCTTCAAGATCGACTCCTGCCAGTCTCGATCGAGTCGATCGGTAAGTAGATGGGCGTAATTAAATATAAGATACCATGTAGGGTGGGCACTGCCCACCATCTAGGTTTCAGGCGTAATCTTTTTATAAATAATTGCATCTACCTACTTACCTTCTTAAAATACGCCCGAAGAGATCGATCGAATCAGCTTCTATGCCATTGTGCTGAAAGAATCAACCATTCTCCTCAAATCCTGGATACAGGGTCATACCCCCATCTACAAATAGGGTCGTCCCCGTGACATAATCGGAGTCGTCAGACGCCAACCAGACAGCGGCTTTGCCGATATCGTCTACATTACCGATCCGTTTGGCGGGAATCAGTTCGAGCAACCTAGCTTTGGCTTCAGGATTATTCCACGCCGATTGATTGATGGAGGTAGCGATCGCGCCAGGGGCGATACTATTAACGCGGATCTTATGCGGAGCTAGTTCTTGAGCGATACTCCGCATCATCATCTCGATTCCGCCTTTGCTGGCGGCGTAGTTGACATGACCCGCCCACGGGATGACTTGGTGAACTGAAGACATACAAATAATCTTACCCGCCGCGCTCGAAATATCTGGCCGAACGCCGCGTCGCAAAAACTCCTTGGCAGCTTCGCGCGCGCACAAGAATTGTCCGGTAAGATTGGTTTCAATTACCTTATTCCAATCGTCGAGACTCAAATCGACAAATGCAGCATCTTTTTGGATGCCCGAATTGCTCACTAAAATATCGATCGTCCCAAATCGCTCTAACATGCGATCGAACATGGCACGCACGTCCTCTTCTTTACCGACATTCGCGCCAACTGCAAAGGCTTCGCCACCAGCAGCTTCGATCTGTTCGACAATTTCTTGGGCGGCGTCAGCGTCCGAATAATAATTGACAACTACCGAGGGCTTGCTGAAAAAGTAGGAGAATAGTCTTT
>NZ_PVWO01000655.1 GCF_003003845.1 Chamaesiphon polymorphus CCALA 037
TCAGCGACCGTTGCGGTTTTAATGCCTCAACTACCTGCTCGAAGGGTACATCCTGATGCTCGTAAGCTTGGAGTGTGATTTCCCTGACTTGAGTTAGCAATTGGGCAAAACTAGGATTGTCTTCAAATCGGGTTCTTAGGACTAAGGTATTTACAAAAAAGCCAATTAATGACTCAATTTCCCGCCGATTGCGATTGGCAATCGGTGTACCCAGCACCAGATCGGACTGACCGCTGTAACGATAAAGTAACGTTGAGAACGCGGCTGCCAGAGTCATGAACAAAGTTGTGCCCGACTCCCGAGACAGAGACTGCAACTGCTGGTTTAAGTCAGCAGATAGCGTAAAACTTTGAGTTGTGCCTCGGTAAGTTTGGAGATGAGGCCGAGGTCGATCGGTGGGCAATTGCAATAATTCTGGTGCTCCTTGCAATTGTTGCTGCCAGTAATCGAGTTGCGTTTCTAGCATTGACCCCGCTAAGTATTGCCGTTGCCACAGTGCAAAGTCGGCATACTGAATTGGTAATTCTGGTAGTGGCGAAGGCGATCCAGCACAGAAAGCTGGATATAGAAACGCTAGTTCTTGAATTAACACCCCGATCGACCACCCATCGGAAATAATATGGTGCATGGTGAGCAACAACACCTGCTCTGTTGCCGATAGCAAGAGTAAACTACATCGGATTAACGGTGCGGTTTCTAAGTCAAATGGGATCAGTGCTTCTTTCTCGATCGCCGCTTGATATTCTGTGCTTCGATCGATCGGTGCTAGAGCCTGCAAATCGATCGCCTGAATCTTCAGGGTGGTGGCGGGATGAATAACCTGAATGGGGCGATCGTCAACGGTGTGGAAGCTGGTGCGCAAGACTTGATGACGACGGACGATTTCGGTTAATGCTTGTTGGAGTGCGTTAATGTCTGAGTTCCCACTGATGCGAACTGCGGCAGGCATATTGTATGTGGCACTCGCTCCTTCGAGTTGGTTGAGGAACCACAGCCGTTCTTGCGCAAATGAGAGTGGCAATGGTAATGTCTCATCGGCCATCGGCTCGATCGTGGGAAGAGTCGATTTCGACCTTATGTCAACTTGTTGTAAAAAATTGATTATTTCTACTTTTCTTTCAACTAGCTGCTCTCTTATTTGTGGTGTTATTACTCCAGCAGGCGAATTGCAGCGCAGAGAAAAATCTCTTGAATTATCATTTTTATGATTAGGTTCTAGCCAGAGTTTAACATCTAGATTTGCTAGTTCAGATAAGAATTCTTTGATGGTTTTCATAACTCAATTTCCTCCCGATTTTCCAACAGCTCGATATCATCAGGTCTTAACATTTGTACTGTAGAACGAATTTCATCAATACTTTCAGCTAGTTCAAATATAGTCTGTTTCTCAAATAGGGAGATTATCGGTAATTCAACGTCAAATGCCGAACGCAACCGTGAAATTAATTGAGTTACCAATAGTGAGTTTCCTCCTAAATCGAAAAAATTATTGTGGATACCGACTTTTTCCAAACCCAATACTTCCAACCACATCTGAGCGATAGCCTCTTGGGTTGGAGTGGATGGCAAGACAAAATCGATCGTCAAATCCCATTCACGATCGGGAGTCGGTAGTGCATTGCGGTCTACTTTACCGTTCGGGGTTAACGGCATAGAGTCTAAAGTGACGATCGCCGCAGGCACCATATATTCTGGTAGCCTTTGCTTGAGGAAGACGCGCACTTGACTAGAACTAAGCGATTCATCTGATGTAACTAGATAAGCAACAAGACGTTTATGGCCAGGACTAGCTTCTGTCGCGATCGCCACAGCTTGTTGCACCTGAGGATGAGTACTCAAGACAGCTTCGATTTCACCTAGTTCGATCCGGAAGCCCCGAATCTTGACTTGATTATCGATGCGACCGAGAAATTCGATATTCCCATCTGGTAAGTAACGCGCTAGATCTCCCGTTTTATAAAGACGTGCAGATTCATCACTCGAGAAGGGATTGGGAATAAATTTCGCAGCGGTTAAGTCGGGACGATTGAGATAGCCACGCGCTAAACCATCACCGCCGATGTGCAACTCCCCAGGGACACCAATCGGCACTGGTTGAAGATATCGATCGAGAATATAGCTCTGCTTGTTGGCAATTGGTTTACCGATCGGGATCGTAACGTCCGTTGAAACAGATTCGATCGAGTACCAAGTAGCAAATGTGGTGCTTTCAGTTGGCCCATAGACATGAATCAATCGTTGTGGTGAAATACTGTCAAAGACTTCCTTCACCCACCGTCGATCGATTACTTCACCGCCAAACAGTAGATTTTTTAACGTTTTGAGCGCGAATGGAACTTCTGCCGCCAGTAGGTTGAACAAAGCAGTTGTCAGAAATAGAGTAGTAATACCTTGGCGATCGATTTGGGCGGCAAAGTCTTGGGGCGAAAGTATACTTTCAGTGCCAAGCACAACCAGTTTTGAGCCATTTAACAAGGCACCCCAAATCTCAAAGATCACAGCATCGAATGAAAAATTTGCAGCAGCGGCAACAGTATCAGAGGCTTCTAACCCAATGTAATCAGTACTAATTACTAAACTCACCACATTTTGATGTTCGATTTGGACGCCCTTAGGC
>NZ_PVWO01000152.1 GCF_003003845.1 Chamaesiphon polymorphus CCALA 037
CAGTCGACATCGACGGCATCCGCGAACCAGTCGCAGGCTCCTTAATGTTCGGCAACAACATCATCTCCGGTGCTGTTATTCCTTCTTCTAACGCAATCGGTCTTCACTTCTACCCCATCTGGGAAGCTGCTTCCTTAGACGAGTGGTTATACAACGGCGGCCCTTACCAACTAGTAGTATTCCACTTCCTCATCGGAGTATTCTGCTACATGGGTCGTGAGTGGGAACTCTCCTACCGCCTAGGTATGCGTCCTTGGATTTGCGTCGCCTACTCCGCACCAGTCGCAGCAGCAACCGCAGTGTTCCTCATCTACCCAATCGGTCAAGGTTCATTCTCCGACGGTATGCCATTAGGTATCTCCGGTACATTCAACTTCATGATCGTCTTTCAAGCAGAGCACAACATCTTAATGCACCCCTTCCACATGCTCGGCGTAGCAGGTGTCTTCGGTGGTAGCTTATTCTCCGCAATGCACGGTTCCTTAGTCACCTCCAGCCTAGTTCGTGAAACAACAGAAGTTGAAAGCCAAAACTACGGTTACAAATTCGGACAAGAAGAAGAAACATACAACATCGTTGCAGCACACGGCTACTTCGGTCGGTTAATCTTCCAATACGCATCCTTCAACAACAGCCGCGCACTGCACTTCTTCCTCGGTGCATGGCCTGTAGTCGGAATTTGGTTCACCTCCTTGGGTGTCAGCACCATGGCATTCAACCTCAACGGATTCAACTTCAACCAATCGGTAGTTGACTCGCAAGGTCGTGGCATCAACACTTGGGCCGACATCATCAACCGCGCTAACTTAGGTATGGAAGTCATGCACGAGCGCAACGCTCACAACTTCCCACTCGACTTGGCTGCTGGTGAATCTACTCCTGTTGCTTTGACTGCCCCTGCTATCAACGGTTAATACCTGTTTGAGTTCGAGTTCGATAAGAAACCCCCTCATTAGTGAGGGGGTTTTTTGATAGGTCATACATGTTCAAAAAGTCAAGTAATTTGCAATATTGTCTAGTTTTTGTTACAATACTTAATAGCAGAGAACAAACTGCTTCGATCGACTCGGTAAAATCGGACTTAATCGTAGGTAGTGAACCTGAGGATTGAACTAATAAATTTTAAGACGTTCGTGTGACGTCTGTGGAGAGAATCGAGAATGAATACCGATGAGTTGCTCAGACAGTATGATAATGGTAAGCGAGACTTTATTCTGGCGAATTTATCGGATGCCTGTTTGACAGAAAGATGCTTGGTACAGATCGATCTGAGTCAATCTCAACTGATCGATGCTAACTTATCCCAATCGAATTTGCAGTGTGCGAATTTGTCATCCGCCGTGCTGACTAGAGCGACTTTGTGGCGATCGAACCTGACCAGTGCGAGTCTGATGTCGGCCAATCTGAATGAAGCGAGATCGATCGCTGCAATTTTAAATGGGATCGATGGAGATCGAGCATCGTTACACAAGGCCGATTTACGCTTGGCAAGTTTGCGAGGAGCCAATCTCACTCATGTTAATTTAGTCGGTGCGGACTTACGCTATGCGGATTTGACTGGAGTCAATTTGACTGGGGCAAATTTGAGCAGAGCCAACCTCACTGGAGCCAATCTGACTAAAGCCGATCTGCGTGGTGTGACGCTCGCACAGGCTATCTTAGAGAATACAAATCTATCCGAGGCATCTTTAATCGATGTAGATCTCAGTTGCGTCGATTTGCGTCATGCCATTTTGGGATAAATTAAGACACAAGGCTGATAACCCGATCGTGTAAATCCGATAAATCCTGGTCTGCCTTTAATTGACTGGATATAATCTTTGACCGCTACTAGGATCGAAGACAAATAACCACTCAGCGGCTAGTTGGATGGTTAATTGAGTGCCGATTCGATCGATCGATCGAGGATCGCCGACTTGTTGCGACCAGTTAGGGGGAACGAGAAGATTTACGTGGGTGGAAGTACCAGCAATCTGCACTTTAAGTAGAGTCTCGCGTCCGAGTGTTTCAACGCCCTGAAGGGTAACTAGCAGCGAATCTGGCGTACCATCGGGGACGATCGACAAATATTCGGGACGAATGCCTAAATTGAAGCCCTGGCGATCGCGGAGTCGCAATCGATCGATTATTTCTGGGGCGCAAAAAATCTGTCGATCGCCGATTTGCCAATACCCATCTTGATAGCTAGCGGGGAAAATATTCATCGGCGGCGTACCCATAAAAGTGGCGACCATCCGATCGATCGGGCGATGATAAATTTCGTTAGGGGTGCCGATTTGTTTGATGTAGCCGCGATC
The DNA here is from genome assembly GCF_003003845.1 of Chamaesiphon polymorphus CCALA 037. Classification (GTDB taxonomy): domain Bacteria; phylum Cyanobacteriota; class Cyanobacteriia; order Cyanobacteriales; family Chamaesiphonaceae; genus Chamaesiphon; species Chamaesiphon polymorphus. Next base: position 2,298 of record NZ_PVWO01000152.1, read on the forward strand.
GAGAACGACGATGCGATCGGCTAGCGTCATGGCTTCGACGCAATCGTGAGTGACATAAATCGTTGTAATTCCGACTTGTTGGTGCAGTTGTTTGAGTTCTGCGCGGGTATCGTCGCGCAGTCCGGTATCGAGATTGGAAAGTGGTTCGTCTAATAAGAACACTTGGGGCGAACGGGCGATCGCGCGACCGAGGGCGACACGTTGTTGTTGTCCGCCAGATAATTGTTTGGGTTTGCGATCGAGTAAGGCATCAATCTTGAGGAGTGTGGCGATCTCTTGAATCCGGCGCGCGATAATCGATCGATCTGTCCCGCGCATTTGCATCCCAAATCCCAAGTTTTCGGCAACTGTCATATGGGGATAGAGAGCATAATTTTGAAAGACCATCGCCACATCTCGCTGTCTGGCGGGGACTTTGTTTACCAATCGATCTCCAATATAGACACTACCGCTCGTGGCTGTCTCCAATCCAGCAATAATCCTGAGTAAAGTCGATTTACCGCATCCCGATGGCCCTACCAGTACCCAAAATTCACCGTCGGGAATCTCGAACGAGATATCGTCGATGCCGATAAATCGTCGATCTGCCTGGGCGATCGTGCCAGTAAATTTACGGCTGATGCGATCGAGTTTGACGCTAGACATAGTTTGCAGTTGAGCTTCATCGATACTGCTCCTATTTTACTGCGGTTGCTGACTGAATCTCCTCTGGCTGTCGAGATCTATTCCTACCAACTCCCAACTCTCAACTCCCAACTTTTCGATCTATTAATTGGATCGATCGCCTCTATATTTAAGGAGATTTTGCAATTCTCAGTCTAGCGATACATTGGGATGGAGAGAAAGTCTAAAGTAGTATCAAAAGTTGCGATCGAATATCTCCGGTGATGGTTGTAGCGATTGTAGAGATTGGTTTAAGATTGCTATATCTAAAGCTGAGCAACAGTAAATGAGGTGTTATCTCCCAGACAGATCTTGCGCCTCTATACAATAGATTGTCTCGATCTTGGAGCATAAATACCTCACTCACATAATTTTCTGTAGCTCTGGTTGAGAGCGAGCGCGAACTAGATCCTTAGTCACAACCCCAGCATCAAATTTATGAGAGCGAGTGCAGCTTATCAGCAGCGTCTATATTTATATCGAGAATCGGATCGTGAGTGCAGAACTAACCGTCGGACAACTAGAAAGAAAACTATCCCAAAAGATCCAAGCCCTATATAAAGAAAAACTCGGGCACCGACCCAGTCAAATTATTTGCAAACTATTCGACCAAAAAGTTGTAATTGTGATTGAAGATTCGATTACCCCTGCCGAACAATTATTGGTGGCAACTGGCGACGATCGATTTGTCGAACAAGTGAGATCGAATTTAGATGAAGCGATCTCACCCTATATCCGCGAGACGATCGAGCAAATTTTAGAGGTAACAGTAGAAGATTTGCTCAGTGATGCCACTATTGAAACGGGAAGAACGGCAATCGTGGCAGTTTTGGGAGATACTCCAGTCGCGAGAAACATCGAGGCAATTCCTAAGGGTAAAAAGCTACCGAAAGCTCCAGCACCTTCGGTAATTGATAATTGATAATTGATAATTGATAATTACATCTTCCTGTCTTTGCTAGAGTCTGCCGATTCACAAGGACAGAGGATTTCAATGATGCATAATCTTATTTGTTAAAGATCTCCTCTGCTAGATCCCCCACCTTTTAGGTGGATTGTTGATAGAGTGGGGTTTAACCCGATCGTCAATTTTCAATTTTCAATTCTCAATTAATTCAAGGAGACCACCCAATCGAACTCGCATCAGTCCAGGTAAAGCTAAATTTCGAGCCGACGCCAGGAGTAGAATCGACCCAAATCGTACCCCCATGAAGTTCGATTTTCTTTTTGGCGATCGCGAGTCCCATCCCCGTACTAGTCTCATCTTGTTGTGGCGACAAACTTTGGAAAACTTCAAAGATCCGCTCTCGATCTTGGGGCGCGATCCCCAGCCCGTCGTCGCTAATCTCGAACAAGTAGCTATTCTGTTGCTGCTGGGCGACAATTCGCACTGTTCCGTCAGTACGTTCGCGTAGCGTCTCCCTTTGAGAATGGTGATGTTTGACAGCATTATCGATGAGATTTGTCAATACATGTTGGAGTGCAAAACGATCGGTTCTGAGGGTTGGCATCGGGGAGGCAATCTCGATGGTAAATTTAGCACCCAAACTAAACGAACCGATAATTTGGGTCAGTAATTCGCCGACATTGACAACCGATCTAGTCATCGGTTGTTGACCTGCTTGGGTGTACTCTAATAAATCTTCAATTAGCAACCTCATCCTGCGGACGCGAGCCTGGAGCAGATCGAACTGTTTGCGGGTATCTGGTGTCAAGTAAGACTCTAAATCTTCGGCTAACCAAGTGGCTAAATTAGCAATCCCTTTAAGGGGCGGGCGCAGATCGGATGAAGCTAGTGCCGTAAAGGCAGCTAGTTCGCGATCGCGTTGTGCGAGCAGTTTTTTAGTAGCAGCTAGTTCTTCACTTAGCGAGAGTGGATTTACCCTGCGTTCGCGTGATGGTGCTGGGACGCGCTCTAAGGGCATCGCGGTGACGCGTTCTAGATTGACAAGATTCGGTAGGCTGTAGATCGGTGGTAAGACCCAATCTCTAGCTTTGAGTTGGAGATCGGCGATGAAGTCTAAGCCGCGCTCTGTGGATCGAGTAAAATTTAGCAACACTAGATCCGGCGATCGCTCTTGGCAAAGATCGAGCATATCCACAAGACCACCGATCGATCGCATCGGTTCTGTAGGACTGTAGCGATCGAGAATATAGGCACTATAGAGGCCACGATCGAATGAGGAATCATCTATTATCAAAATAGTTAATTCCTGGAAATTGGTATTCACGGTATTATTGTTTCTGTAACTGTAGATTTCAGAGGAATAGACCGGAAGTAATTAGAAAGAGTTGAAGCTGTTCCGTAATTTCTTGCTCTGCAATTAAAAATCAAGCTACCACAACTATTCTAGAAAAAAATATAGAAAGGGGTAGGTCGGGCTTTAGCTGGGCAAAATGTAATATTAAGTTACTTTCTGCTGTTACCTAGATTATCATATTCGTGGATCGTTACCCGTAATCTGCGTTACGGAGATCGAGCGATATCGATGGTTCAATGCCATCCAAACTCAGATTAGCCCGATGCGTCAACTTCTTCAGCATTCGTAGGTACGGGAATATCGACGCTGCGCTCGATGATGAGTCAAGTTGAGGCTGTATTCAACCCCATCCCTGAAAGTCAATTATTACTCGATCGACTCAATCGAGATGATGCGATATAAACCGTATTAAGGGATGCCAAATTGCCGAAATTATCAGTCATCATTACGCATGGTTATTTGCTCGATGGGGAACGCGATCGAATCGATTTAGTCTTCAACCTACTCAAATATCCAGAGGGAGAAGAATCAGATTTAATTTCGATAATACGAGCATCTAGTCGCTCTCAAGTTCGTGAGAATATTAAATGCGATCGGCGATTAGTTGGATGCAGAGTCTTTAAAATGTGGCGATTTGCCAAACCTAAGATTGATGCTCGATCGATCGTGGTGGCATACAATCGGCGAGAGTTTGTAATAAGTCACTAGTTGTAAATGGTTTAGAGACGAAATGTCGGCAACCAAACCGCTCTGCTTGGGCGACAGACTCCAGCGAATTGAGTCCGCTCATGGCTGCGACAGGCAGATTTGGTTCGATTTGACGTAGCGCATTAACAGTCGTCAATCCGTCCATCACTGGCATCATCATATCGATTAAAACCCCGTCAATATTCTGGCGATGTTGGGAATAGACCGCGATCGCTTCGGCACCATCATTAGCAGTTAGAACCTGGTAATTATATGTCTCTAAAATGGTTTTAATCAGCCCGCTAATCGCGATTTCATCATCTACGACTAAAATCAACTGTTGCCGACCGGAAGGGGGTTCTGGTTCGTCCTCATCGGGCGGAATCGGTGCGTTGCAGGCAGGGATATAGACGTGAATTTGGGTGCCGCGATTCTCGTTCCGAGAGGCTCCGCCAACGACTTGACTTTGCACGTCGAGAAAGCCACCATGACTTTTGGTAATTCCCATTACTGCGGATAAGCCTAAGCCCGTACCTTTACCGATGTCTTTAGTGGTAAAGAAAGGGTCGAAAATCCGGTGGAGGAGTTGCGGCTGAATGCCAGTTCCGGTATCGCTGACAGTAATGACTACATAATTGCCGATGCTAGCATCTAGATGAACGCGGACAAAAGTTTCATCGATCGAGATATTCTTCGCTTGGATACACAGGATACCGCCTTGGGGCATGGCATCGCGGGCATTGACGCACAGATTCATCAACACTTGATGGAGTTGAGTCATATCGCCCAATACCGACCACAAATCGGGGGCGAGTTCCAGCTCGATCTCGATCGATTTGGGCAAAGTTTGGCGCACGATTTTGTGGATATCTGCCAGCAGGTGATGGGGTTGGATGCAGACGCGTTTGCCTTCGATGCCTTGGGCAAAGGCTAAAATTTGCTTAATTAAATCTGCGCCTCTACGGGCACTGGATTCGAGGATTTTAATCAGGTTTTGGGTGCGATCGTCGATATCGGGCAATCGGAGTGGTAAGAGCTGGGCGACTGATAAAATTGGTGTCAGGACGTTATTTAAGTCGTGGGCGATGCCGCTGGCGAGGGTGCCGAGACTCTCCAGGCGTTGCGCTCTGAGGAATTGTTGCTCCAGTTGTTTTTTCTCGGTAATATCCATATGGATGCCGATCGTCCGAGTGGGATTATCGGTTCGATCGAGGAAGATGCTACTTTTGACCGCAATCCAGTGGATGCTGGCATCTGGAGCCTGGATCCGAAATTCTAAATCCAATCCCTGTTTGAGTTGTCGCGAGGTAGTTAATGCGGTGACGACGTTGGGGCGATCTTCAGGATAAATAGTTGCCAACCACTTGTCTTGACTGTTCTCAAAACTACCCGCTGCTAGTCCATACAAGGCTTCTAATTCGATCGACCAGGTAACTCGATCGGTCACTAAATCCCATTCAAATGTGCCAATTTTACCAGCCTGTTGTGCCAATCCCAACCGTTTTTGGATGCTTTCGCGCGATTCGATTTCTTGGCAGAGAGATTCGTTAGCAGTGGCAAGATCGGCGGTGCGTTCGCGGACGCGGATTTCGAGAGTTTCGTTGACTTCCCGCAGGGCTTCGGCGGCTTGTTTGCGCTCGATCGCATAGCGTACCGATCGGACTAAAATATCGAGATTGACTTGACGTTTGACGAGATAATCTTGGGCACCATGGCGCACGGCATTGAGGGCGAGCGCATCGTCGTTGGTGCTAGTGAGGACGACAATCGGCAGGCTGGGCGCATTACGGATCAAGACATCAAGGGAGGCTAACCCATCGCTATCGGGGAGGGTCAGATCGAGCAGGGCGACATCAAAACTGGTGGTATTGAGTTGGGTAATAGCTTCGCCTAATCGTTTGACATGAGAGAGGCTAAATTGACCGCTCACGGTGTCTTTGAGGATTTCTTGCAGCAGTCGTGCTTCTGCTAAGTTGTCTTCAATTAGCAGGACGTGGATATTTGGCTGTTCGCTCGGGTTTAGGTTGGCAGACATTGAAAGTTGATAGTTGCAGTGATTCTAAATAAAGTTTTGGATGATACTTGTTAAAGTGATACACAACTAGTTGCTAATCTGTAAGAAGCGACTCACTTTTCTATGATTTTATGCAAAGCTAAATCTGGGTTACGCGCATTAAGTCTTAATTTTTCTATTAAATCAGAATTTAAAACTGGATTTTTTTCAAGATTTTCCAAGTCAGATTGTTGCTGTTCTGCTTCTAGTTGAATTGCAGGATGAGCTGAGATTATTTTCATCTCATCCTCTCTACTTTCATATTTTGTGTTTTGCTCGATCGTTACATAATCCTCTAAAGCACCCAGCATAGTTGAGAAAACATCCAACATATCCTCGATTTTGTCTGATAAGCTGAAATCTAGCAAACAGGCAATGCCACAAATTGATGAAGTTCCCACAACACAATATTTGCAATAATCATTATGTTCATCATCAACAAAATACTCTGAGATCGGATAATAGTCATCAGGATCTGAATCACATTCGAGTACATCTTCTTTAAGACAATTCAGATATTTAGGATCTAGTCTTTCACCCCTAACAATTTTCCAGATTTGAGACATAGCATTTTTTAAAATATTCTTTTCTCCCCAACCTGGAAGTCCTTCAACCAAATAATAGTTTAATAGCATTCTCTCGACACAACATGCCAGGAACGCAAGCTGATGTTGTCGCGGTAATACCTCCAATCTTTGAATAATTGGAGGAAATTGCTCAAAATTTGAAATATATCTTTGTGTCAATTCTTCTTTTGGAAGCATATTGGCTGTTCGAGTGGTTGAATGCTGGCAGACATGGAGGAGTTATCTGTTACGAGAATTTCAACAATCGGGAAAATCATTACAAGCCAATATTCCACATTAGGGTGAATACCACACCAACGACTAGATTTCTAATATACCTTAACAAATCGATGGAACATTTCATAATCGATTCATCCAGATCTTAATATTTTATTTCAAATAATACTTCAGGCTGGGAGTAAAGAGGATTACAATTGTCTGATATGTGTCGATCGAGTCATCGATCCGAACAAATGGCTCTGTCAAAGCGCGAGCGATAAATTCCATCCAGTCGATCTTGCCAGGAAAAGACCTATGAAAGCGGTTATATATACAAGCTATGGTGCGCCAGATGTGTTGCAAATTATCGAGGTGCCCACACCTACTCCCAATGATAATGAAGTCCTCATCAAAATCCATGCGACCACAGTAACGTCAGCCGATTGGCGAGTACGTAGCCTGAGTATGCCTTTCGGCTTTGGGTTGATGTCGCGGTTGGTGTTTGGCATCAAGAAACCGCGACAACCGATTCTCGGCACAGAGCTGGCTGGAGAAGTAGAATCGATCGGCAAAAATGTCAGTAAATTTAAAGTCGGAGATCGAGTGTTTGCTTTTAGCGGCCCTGGCATGGGTTGTCATGCCGAGTACAAGTGTCTGCCCGAAGACGGGATGGTAGTACTCAAACCGGATAATCTCAGCTACGAAGAAGCCGCAGCCCTCTGTTTTGGCGGCACGACAGCGTTAGACTTCTTCCGCCGAGGCAATCTTCAGAGTGGGGAAAAAGTACTCATCAATGGAGCCTCTGGATGTGTTGGGACAGCGATGATCCAACTTGCCAAACACTTCGGTGCAGATGTGACGGCGGTATGCAGTGCCGCGAATATAGAACTTGTAAAGTCTCTAGGTGCCGATCGCACGATCGATTACACCAAAGAAGATTTTACTACCAATGGTGAAACCTACGATATCATCGCCGATCCGGTCGGTACGGCTCCCTTCTCCCGTGTCAAAAATTCACTCACAGCAGACGGTCGGCTGTTACAGATTTTAGCTGGACTACCAGACTTACTGAGTGCGCCATTAATATCGATGACTGGTAGCAAAAAAGTCATTGCAGGGCCAGCAGCAGAGCGAGTGGAGGATGTGCAGTTACTCGCAAAATTAGCAGCGTCGGGAGAATTTAAACCGTTTATCGATCGATCCTATCCATTCGATCGGATTGCCGAGGCGCACAGTTACGTGGATACTGGGCGTAAGAGGGGAAATGTAGTCGTAACTTTGGGAGTGTAAATCTCAACTAACTTGAATTGTGGATAAAAATTATCTAGAGACTTAAGTCTCTGCTAGTGATGCAAAGTCCGCCTCGCGGACTGATAACGAGTTCGCGAAGGCGGACTTCGGACTATTAGCCCCGATTTCAATCGAGTGCGGTGCTGGATCAAAGCAAATATCCTTAACCCAAATTAACTCCTAACAGGCAATGTCGCCGTCTCCAACCAAAACGCCTGAATCCCGCGCACGATTTTGAATAACTGCTGGAGATTGCGAGACTTGGCAATATAACAATTGACATGGAGATCGTAGCTATTGACGATATCCTCCTCATTAAGCGAAGTCGTCAATACTACTACAGGTAAATGTTTGAGATTTTCATCAGCTTTGATTTCGGCTAACACTTCCCGCCCATCTTTTTTGGGAAGATTGAGATCCAATAACACCAAATCGGGAAGGGGGACATTGAGATATTCCCCCTCCTGACGGAGGTAAGACATCGCATCCATCCCATCCCGCGTCACTACTACCTCACAGCGGGCACCAGTGCTTTTGAAGGCTTCTTGGATCAGGCGGATATCGCCCCGATTATCTTCGACTAGTAGGATAGTTTTTACGTCCGCTGACACGATCGCGATCTCCTCCGCTGACAGGGATAGTAAACGAAAAAGTAGCTCCTCGTCCCAGTTCTGATTCTACCCAGATTTTGCCACGATGACATTCGACGATTTTTTTACAGATCGTTAAGCCCATGCCGGAACCAGGATATTCATCGCGGGTATGTAGGCGTTGGAAGATGACGAAGATCCGATCGAAGAATTGCGGATCGATACCGATCCCATTATCGCGGATGGAAAATAACCAATCATCTTCTTGACGATCGACAGAGATATAAATCTCGGGTAAGGTATTGGGCTTGCGGAATTTGATGGCATTCCCAATTAGGTTTTGGAAAAGCTGCATCAGTTGCGTACTGTCGGCTACAATCGTCGGCATGGGGTCGGAAGTGACGATCGCACCTGTTTCGCCGATGCGTCCGCGTAGGTGGCTTAGAGAGCGATTTAAAGCAGTTTCGACTGCGACGAGTCCCCATTCGATGCCGAGCAGGTCTACTTTGGAGTAGATGAGGACATCATCGATGAGGGTTTGCATTAAGTTCACACCTTCGACAGCAAAACCGATAAACTCTTTGGCATCGTCGTCGAGTTCTTCGCTGTAGCGCATCTCTAAGAGTTGCACGTAATTTGCCACCTGATTGAGCGGTTCTTGCAAATCGTGGGAGGCGACGTAGGCAAACTTTTTGAGTTCGGCATTCGATCGTTCTAAATCGGTCGCTAGTAGGGCTAATTCTTCTGCCTGACGGAGGACGATATTGACGATCGCTTTGCGGAGTTCGGTAACAGCTTCGGTTTCGACTGGTTTCCAGGGGAGCGAATGCAGGCGGACGGTTTCTTTCCACAATTCAAAAGATTTGCGGGGACACAGGCGCACATTGCCATCGGTTTCGGCGATGTGATAGGCATGGTGAGGATCGCCGCCCCAATTTACGGTTTGAATTACTTCAGGACG
>NZ_PVWO01000656.1 GCF_003003845.1 Chamaesiphon polymorphus CCALA 037
ACTAATGCCAAAATAAGCTACTCGATCGTCAATTTTAGTAGCTGCTTGGTTGTTAGGATTCTGCGCTAAAAATTCTTCGGGAGTTAAGTTGCCCAGATTGGCAATGACGAATGGAGCATAGAATTTGCCCCCTGTCAAGAAAACATTGCCAAAATTCGTCGGAGTGGTATCGTTACTGGCGTTGCCACCAGCACGGATATTGACGTTATTCACCCGATTGGCGATCGCCGCTCGGGCATAGGCAGCATCTCCAGGTAGCAGTTCGACGATGCCATCGCCATTAGCATCGATCCCCCCCAAGCTATCGGCGACTTCATACAAGCCGACAAAGTTATCGAAGGCGGCACTAGAAGCTACAGATGGATTGTTGTCTAAAGTGACGGCAACTCGGTTCGCGCCAGTAATATCGTAAATCGCCGAACTTTCCGTATTGTTGGGAGTTACCGATACGACTGTAGGCGCGATATTCGCATTAGCAACGGTGGCGAGTCCTTGATAAGTTTTCCCATCAGAGCCGATCGTGCCGAGATTTGCGGCGGCACCCGTTTGGAGATCGATGCTGTAGAGGGTGGAATTGGAGACGGCAAAGGCGGCATTCGTGCCCTCAGCGGTAGAGATAATGTCGAAGCCGCTGAAGCTACCAAAGTCAGCTCCCAGCGCACCAATTGTGGTTAACGTGCCGCTATTGGGTGGATTCTGTAAAGTGAGCACATCCAGGTTGGTATCGATATCGAAAAGCTGAGTGGAGGTGGGACTAGCGATCGCGTTGGTATATGCCGCTGCCGATACTGCTGGATTGGCACCAAAATTAGCATCACCCGTTGCATAAGCGAGATTGCCATCGACAGTTACCGCGCCTGTATCCACATTAATCCGCAAACTTTGGTCGTTGTCTCCGAGTAAGCGCAAGCGATCGGCAACGGGGTTAAAGTCAAATCCAGTAACGCTCGTGCCCGTAAACGGCTGACTTAAGGTGCTCACCAAGGATGCGGCACCGCTGTTAGGATCGAGCGTGTACAGGTTACTGGCACTAGTGAGTCCGTAAATTAAGCCGTTGGCTGGACGGGTATCGATACCCAGTAAGATTTCGCCACTTTTGAGACCAGTTACCGCGATCGATCTCACCGCGCGAGGATTGCCAGGATTAAAAGAAGCGAGCGTATTGGCATTAGATAGGGCGAGGAATCGGGAGTTAGTCGCGATCGGATTGACAATCTTGGAGCTACTCACCGCTGTTAGCCCGCGTAATTTAGAGGTATCAGCGGACGATGACAAAATCGCCCCTGAATTAGTAGCTTTACCTGTTAAGAGGTCGATGCTATACAAGATCGAGTTGGAGATCGCAAAGGCGGCATTACTGCCATTACTACCAGAAATAATATCGAAACCAGCCACAGCATCTAAGTCGATACCCAGATTGCCGATCGTGGTTAAGGTGCCGTTATTGGGCGGGTTTTGCAAAGTGAGGACATCGAGAGCGGCATCGATATCGTAGAGTTGAGTTGAAGTCGTTCCGGCAAAGGAATTAGTGTACGCTGCTGCCGTAATCGTGGGATTTTTGCCAGCATTGACATCCCCCGTCGCAAAAGCGAGATTGCTATCGACAGTTACCGCTCCAGTATCGACATTGATGCGGAAATTTTGGTCGTTATCTCCGACTAAACGCAACCTGTCGGCGGCTGGATTAAAATCGAATCCCGATACTGAGGTGCCAGTAAATGGGGTGCTCAGAGTGCTAACTTTAGTGGCAACGCCTGTATTCGGATTAATTGTATAAATCGTGTTTGCGGTCGTAATCCCATAAACCAGACCATTCGCCGGACGCGTATCGATGCCTAGTAGCGGCGCATCGACACCCACGATCGCAGTGGTAGTTGTCCGGTTGGGGCTGCTGGGGTTGAAGGAAATGAGCTTGTTATCGTTGGTTAGTGCCAAAAACTGAGAATTGACCGAGATCGGATCGATGTCTGGAGTTGCTGTGGCAACCAATCCCTTGAAGAGTTGGCTAGAACCCGCACCAATTGCGCCTAGATTAGTTGCAGATCCCGTAGCTAGGTCGATCGAGTACAATTTACCGTTGGAAGTGGCAAAGGCGGCATTGTTATTTAGCGAGGGCGAGATAATATCGAACCCGCTCGAGGAGCTAAAATCGGCACCCAAATTGCCAACTGTTGTCAGGGTACCGTTATTCGGCGGATTTTGCAGGACGAGAACATCCTGTAAGTCGTCAATATTGTAAAGTTGGGTCGCAGTCGTCCCAGCAAAAGAATTAGTATAAGCGGCGGCGGTAATATTCGGGTTATCGCCAGCATTGACATCACCCGCAGCAAAAGCGAGATTGCTATCGACAGTCACCGCTCCGGTATCCACATTAATCCGAAAATTTTGGTCGTTGTCCCCGACTAAGCGCAACCTGTCGGCGGCTGGGTTAAAATCGAATCCCGATACTGATGTGGCGGTAAATGGGACGCTCAGAGTACTGACTTTAGTGGCAATGCCCGTGTTGGGATCGATCGTATAAATTGTGTTGGCGGTTGTAATTCCATAAATCAGACCGTTCGCCGGACGCGTATCGATGCCGAGCAGCGAACCATCTATCCCTGTCACAGGG
>NZ_PVWO01000657.1 GCF_003003845.1 Chamaesiphon polymorphus CCALA 037
GGGTAAACCAACCTTAAACGAAGTCTAGCTGACTTGCGTACACACCGTAGCCTTGATAAGGGAGTTGGGGTAAACCCATCAAAAACGAAGTCTAGCCGACACTTGTATTTACACCGTAACTAGTTAGAACAGAGCACAATCTACAATCCCCAATCCTCAATCTACAATCCTCAATCGACGTGACTTTCGAGACTGATTATCAATCCGGACAAATGGCCTTCGAGCGGGGACAATACCGCCAAGCAGTCAGCTTTTTTGTGGCTGCTATCGCTCAAGTGCAGCCAAATACACAACTGGGTGGCGAAGCGCAGGTATGGCTGGCGACAGCTTATGAAGCCGCAGGACAGCTTCCAGAAGCCAAGGCTCTGTGTCAGAAATTATCGAGCCATCCCAATCTGGATACTCGCCAAGCAAGTAAACGGATGCTGTATATCATGCAGGCTCCAGAATTGGTACGACGCGATGAGTGGCTGACGAAGATTCCCGATTTGACTCATTTAGAAGGCAGCGATGGCAAGACAGGGGGCAATAACCGTCCGACGCCACCGCCAGCACCTAAGCCCAAATCGCTGGAAGAGCGGTACGCACCTGTAGATCTGAGTCAGGTTAATACTAAGGATAATAATTTTATCGCGATCGCGTTAGTAGTTACGGCGATCGCGATATTGGGATTGTGGTTGGCTGCCAGAGGATAACAAAAAAATACCACCGATCGATCGGTGGTATCTACACTTAACTAAGATTCGTCCGACGGCTCGAATTAGCCGTTGCCATTTTTACCGAGAATTTCGGATTTGAAGCTATCGATTTCGTCAGTCAATTCCTTTCTAGTCGATGCTTGGAGCAGATAACGGTATACAAACCAGCTCGTATATCCGATCCCGACGATTTCAAAAGTAGGTGCGAGCAAAGGAATTTCGTTGATGGCAGATAAGATCGCCAAAGTTAGCTTCACGCCAACGATGATGCCAAAAATTAAGCCTAGAGTAATGACGGCACTCTTGTTGCTGTTATAAATTTGAGCTACATACGCAGGTAATTCTGCAAGAACATCAGTAACTTGTTTAGCCCATTCTGGCAGCTCTGCCTTGGGTAGTTCTGGAGAAACTTTGGTCAGAGAGGCATTTCCAGTATTTAATCCTAAAGGATTTGCTGGAATATCAACTGTCGTAGTTTCTGTAGATTCGATGGTATCGCTCATATTTTATTAATCCCTATTTCAAAATTGACAAGGCTAGCAGATCGAAATTTGATGTGTGCCGAACTTGATGTTCGATACAAACACTCTTGCCGATTTTATCAGTTGCGGCTGAAGCAGCATAGTGTAAAATTAATTTAAATGTAAACAATTACACCTAAATTTATCTGCTAGACGCACTGGCTATACTGTTCGCGGATGCTGCAAGAGACGATTAAAATGTTTAATCAGTCCAATTATAGACGACAGTTAGCCGCTCGACGATCGACCGATCGACCGATTTACAGCTAAAATTGCTATTCATTATAACAGTAAATCATCTCGATCGAGTATTAAAGAATAATGAACTTTTGCTCTCATAAACATTAAGGCATTGCCGAGTGAGAATCATTCGAGTATCGAATTGTTCTTTAATTCAGCAATGCCAAAAATGAGAATTACTAGCAGCTAATCGGCAATTAGACTCCCGCTAGAGCGACTGATGCTAGTTGACGAGTGGCCAGATTGCTAAAATCTTGACTCCACAGTAACTCACACGAGTTATTGGGACTCTCGATTAATTTGACCTTGTGTAATTGCGCCCCAAGTGCCTGAATCGGTTGTTCGATTTGATAGCCGATGTAGACGGCGATATTTTCGGCGGTAGGGACGACTTTGGCAAAGTGGGGAATATCTTTGTTCAAAAAGGTGTGGTCTAGCGGCTCCACAGCGTATTTATCCACGAGTTCGTGTAATTTGACCAAATCGACAATCATCCCCGTGCGTGCGTCAATTTGCCCCGTCACAGTGACTTCGAGATGATAGTTATGTCCGTGTCCGTTTACCCGCGCGCACTTGCCATAAATCTCACTATTTTGTTCGAGGGTGAGACTATCGAGAGCCAAACGGTGAGCCGCGCTAAAGTGAGTACCGATAGTCAATGATGCTTCCATGTCTTTACCTGTATATTCTGCGTAGAGTTCGGGATGTTCGTAGAGCTGAATGCGGACGAGCGGAAAATGTGGAGCTAGTTTGTGCCAAATTACTCTAGCAATATTTTCGGTGGTGGGTAGAGTGGCTTGAAATTCTGGCCAGACATCGTTGAGAAAACTGTAGTCGAGTGGCGCAGTAACTTCTTTTTTAATAACGTGTTTGACGTCGGAGAGGTTGAGTACCATCCCGTATTCGTCGATATCGCCATAGAGAGATATGTACAAGACATAGTTATGTCCGTGTCCGTATGGTTGAGCGCACAAGCCAAATTCCGCTTGATTTTCCGCTTCGCTCAACTCTGGCAACCAGTAGCGATGGCTAGCCGAAAACTGGGCGCGACGGTTGATAATACATTTCATGAAAATTTACATAACGTTATATTTAATAGGATACTGTGTTTAGAATACGGATAACACAGCTATTTCGATTGGGAGTTGGG
>NZ_PVWO01000658.1 GCF_003003845.1 Chamaesiphon polymorphus CCALA 037
GGGGATAGGGGATAGGGGACACTTGTATTTACCCGTCTGCCAGTCCCTACCAGATTTTGAAGCATGAGCTAAGATCTAAGCAAAATTACAATCGGGTCATCAATCGACATGAAGGTAATCAATATGCAATCTCCCAATCGGATCGCTATTGTCTCAGCAATAGTGTTAGTCTCGCTCTGCTCGTTCGCAATGTCTGCCACCGCACAACCAACTCCAGAAGTGGCGATCGATCGCATGTTTCGAGATGAATCCGCTCCGGGTAGCACCCGTCAGGGGCGAGAATTAATGGGAAGTCTGAAAAAATGGATGGGAACTTATCAGCGCACCTTAAAAACAGGTAACGGTTATGTAGCCATCTTCGATAGTGGCTCGCTACCGATCGATGCCAAGTTCAGGGCTAATGGTACGGTGGAAAGTATGACTTTTGGTTGTCCGACTTCCCGCTCGTTGTCGGCAAGTGAAGCACCGATGGAACTGCGCAAAGCATTATCCAAGTGTGCTGGCTTCAAATAATCTGTGAGATCGTCAAGACATTGGGTTCTTCCGAAAAAGTTCGGAAGAACCAATCGCTGAATATTTATTGCCATCTGGCAAATAACTGACCTAAACTAGCATTCCAATCTGGTAACTGTACGCCAAAGTCTGCCAACACCTTACTATTATCTAAAATCGAATAAGCCGGACGTTGGGCGGGAGTAGGATAATCGGTAGCGGGAATCGCTAAAATATTCTCGATGGCGAGATGTCGATCGGGATAATGCGATCGATACCGAGTAACGATTTCAGTCGCGAAACCATGCCAACTAGTTTTACCCGCTGCGGAGAGATTGTAAATCCCTCTCAAATTCGATCGATCTGGATGAGACTGGGCAATAATTTGGGCGGTTGCTTCGGCGATCGATCTACTCCAAGTCGGCGCACCCACCTGATCGGCGACGATTTTGAGTTCGGGACGTTCGGCAGCTAGCCGCAAAATAGTCAGCAAGAAATTTTTGCCCCGATTGCCATACACCCACGTCGTCCGCAAAATCAGATGCGCACAATCTACTTGGGTAATTGCCTGCTCTCCAGCAAGTTTGCTAGCTCCATAAGCACTCACTGGATTTGGGGTGTCGGTTTCTAGATAGGGAGTAGTTTTCTGACCGTCAAAGACGTACTCCGTCGAATAATGGATCAGTAAGGCTTGAGATTTACGGGCTAGTTCCGCGAGAATCCCCGGCGCGGTGCCATTAATCGCCATCGCTAGTTCTGGCTCGCTTTCGGCCTTATCTACGGCTGTATAGGCCGCTGCATTGACAATAATTTGGGGTTGGAGGGCAGCGATCTTGGCTCTAATTCGATCGGGATCGGCTAAGTCTAGCTCTTGAGATCCTAAAACCGTCACCCGTCCTAGCGTTGCTAACGTCACTTGCAGCTCCCAAGCAACTTGCCCCTGTTGACCGAGAATTAAAATTTCTTTCATGTTTGAGCACTCATTCACTGGACGAGTAATTTCATCATCATGCCAAGTTTACAGCTAACTCGCACGTTAAGATTTTTGAGTTGCTGCCCGATCGGACATTTTGCTTAAGACTTGTAGATTAGCTGCGGACGATCGGACTTTTATATGGCTTCCGTTCTGGTTTTGGCTCGAAAACGATCGGACAAGACCAATCGACATCCCACCATTTGCAGTGTTGGATACTATCGTTAGGATCTGGCACTAAGCCGAGTAAATCTTCCCTAACAGTATCGAGAAATGCACCAGTTCCTACATCCATAAATACCGTATTTAGGAGTTTAAAATGCTGCTTGATCTTCACTTTTTCGCCAGTTGCTGTCTGGTAAACCCTACCTTCAAAAAATTTGTTTACCCTACCACCATCCCTAGACCATTGATTGGTGCTGCCAGACTTCACCCATTGGACGGTACCATTAGCAAAATAAACTATCACCAATTTAGGATCTTCTACTTTTTTGTCGTTCATATTGCGGATATTATGGGAAGAAATTGTGCCAGAAAAATCGCCTGCCTTGTCCGAGTCGTGCGACGATCGCGCGTGGAGGCTACACCATCGCAATTACAACTAGCTCGATTTTCTAGGGGCGAGGTTCTGCCAGCCTGAAACACTATATTATATCCTGTCTTTCGTGGTGGAATCAGTTATCTGCAACAACAACTGGCAATTTGGCTGGTAGAGGGGTGGAGGGGTGGATGGGTGGATGAGTGGATGGGTGGATGGGTAATGGATTTTCGATCGCAAAGTTTCTTATACTGAAGTAGCTCTCTAACAGGCTCGATTGCCGATCGAATTGTGATAGCAGCCCTCCTTTACGGTCGCGAAGATCTCCGCCTCGAAACCATCGATCCGCCCTCGCCTGCTGAAGGTGAAGTGACGATCGAGATTGCCGCTGCGACTACTTGCGGGACGGATCTTAAAGTCTGGCGGCGCGGCGGACATGCCAAAATGCTCAATCCGCCCACCCGCTTCGGACATGAAGGGGCGGGTAAAATTATCGCCGTCGGTCGCGGTGTCACCGATTGGCACGTCGGAGATCTGGTAGTGGCTAACAATTCAGCTCCATGTATGAATTGCTTTTTTTGTCAACATCGAGA
>NZ_PVWO01000659.1 GCF_003003845.1 Chamaesiphon polymorphus CCALA 037
CTCTCAAGCTGCATACGATCGCGCGATCGCCGCACTCACCAAAACCCGCCGTAATCTGCAAATTGTCAATCCCGATGCTCAATTCTCTCTGCGGGATAATGTCGAGCCATTGTATCGCGAAGCGATCGATCTGAGTCTGCGACAACAACAACCAAATTTGAGCAAAATTATCGATCGAGTCGATGCCCTCAAACTAGTAGAGTTAGAAAACTTTTTGCAATGTCAACTCGGCGAATATAAGCCTGTAGAGCAGTTTGCTGAAGATGCGGGTGCGGTGGTATTCTATCCAGTCATTTTAGCCGATCGATTAGAAGTAATTTTACGGTTGCCTACTAATAAATTTCAACGATTTGTCGTTCCTGTCTCGCGGATCGAATTGGAAAAAACGATCGCCAATTTTCAGCAGCATTTAAATCAACCTCAATATGGTTGGAACGATGTCGCTGCTGCCCAACTTTACGATCGGTTAATTCGTCCCGCCCAACAGTATCTCACCCCCGCCACCAAACAGTTGGTATTCGTGATGGATGGCGCGCTGCAAAATATTCCCGTCGCAGCATTATTCGATCGATCGCGTCAAGAATTTTTAATCGATCGTTATCCCGTCTCAGTCACCCCAGGACTGCAACTATTGGGTGCCAAGCAGACTACACGCAAAGATGCTGGCATTTTGATTGGTGGTTTGACTGGTTATACTGCTAGCACGACAAATCGCAAACGCGGGGATATCTACGAGCCATTAACCCATGCTGCGACTGAGGTACAGGCGATCGAGTCACTATTTCCACAAGCGACTAAATTAGTCGGACGCGATTTCACCGCTGCAAAGCTCCAGCGCACTTTGGCAGGTGGCTCTTATCCGACGATTCACCTAGCTACCCACGGGCAATTTAGCTCCGATCCGCGTCAGACTTTTATCGTCACTGACGGCGGAAAATCCATCGATCTCAATAGCTTACGATCGATGCTAAGACAGGACTCCAGCGCAGTAGCGAAGCCTCTAGGCACGATCGCCGATCTGCTAGTGTTGAGTGCTTGCGAGACAGCTACAGGCGACAGGCGGGCAGCTCTGGGCTTGGCAGGTACCGCGATTCGTAGTGGTGCGGCAAGTACTTTGGCTTCGATGTGGTCGGTTGACGATCGATCTACAGCGAAGTTGATGCAGCAATTTTATCGGAGTTTGCTCCAGCCAGACAGAACGAGTACAGCGCAAGCGTTACAGGTGGCACAACGGGAAATTCGGCAACAGTATCCGCATCCCTATTACTGGGCTTCGTTTGTATTAGTTGGTAACTGGCTATAAGTCGAACTTGGCTCGTGCGGCTTTTGTAATTTTTCGTAACCAAAATTCGACAAAATAAGTTGGCAAATGTACCTATCAGTTTTGCCAAATAATGAGATATTATGTCAATAATTAGATTTTAAATCAGACAGTTAACAACGAGCGATGAATCAGCAACTCAAACTTGGGATCGGCATTGGAGCGACTATTCTAGCTGGTGTAGCAGCAATAAACAGTCGATCGATCGGCGAAGCGATCGCCACCAACCTGCGTGTAGCTCCCGCACAAGCTCAAGCTCAGACCCTCAGAATTGTCTTCCCCACTCGATCGGGCACGACTGACTTAGAGACTAAAGCCAAAGCAGTGACAGCATTTCTTAGTAAAGAGTTGCAACAGCCTGTAGAAGCGGTGATTGCCGATGAGACCGCAGCAGTCGAAGCATTGCGCGCCAATCGGGCCGACGTAGCCTTTTTGAGCAGTCGCTCTGCCCTCAAAGCCAAAGAATTAGCTAACGCCAGTTTTTACTTGGCAGAAGTGAGATCCAACTATTCCGGCGGACATACTTATAAATCGATTTTTGTAGTTCCTAAAAATAGTCCCCTCAAGTCTGGGCAAGGAGAAGCGACTCTGAGCCAGCTCAAAGGCAAGCGGATTTCGTTTACCTCACCTACATCTGGCTCTGGCTTTATCTTTCCCGTAGCAGAACTGGTACAACAAAAACTCATCCCCAACCGCGATCGCTTGAATGGTTTCTTCGGGCAAGTCACCTACGGTGGTAGCTACGATAAAGCCCTGCAAGCCGTATTGAGAAATCAAGCCGATGTCGCCGCAGTATCGGAGTATACGCTGGGTGCGCCTTATATTACGGCTGCTGAAGCTAGCAATTTACGCGTGTTGTACAGTATTGCTGGCGTTCCCGCTCACGGTATTGTCGTCGATGATGATATTTCTGCTAGCGATCGCAACAAGTTGATTGCAGCAATGATGAAATTAAATGAGCCTGCTAATAATCAATTATTTCGCGCTCTTTATAACTCCACCACATTGGTAAGAGTCAACGATTCCCACCTCAACCCGACCAAAGTCGCGTTAGAGCAAGCGGGGATGAAACCTTAATTAGGGGATAGGGGTACTAAGAATCTGGTTTCCCTTTTTTAGCTACCACGTAATGACGAGTTAAGTAGGTAGGTGCAAATATTTGTTAGATAGAAAATGTCTGAAACCTAGCTGGTGGGCACTGCCCACCCTACAGGACATTTTATATTTAATTACGCCCAGCTACTTATTAAAGTTGCTGAGTAGTCTGTGTT
>NZ_PVWO01000660.1 GCF_003003845.1 Chamaesiphon polymorphus CCALA 037
GAACTTTCCAGTTGAGATTTATACTTGCCTTGGGCCACAATCTGATGACCCTCCCTGAAAATGAGCGAACCGTAAGTTAAAGTAGTCATGCTAGCAGCCGAGGAATCTCGACACATGGGGCACAACTATGTGGGTACCGAGCAGATCCTCGTCGCGGTGGTGCGGGAGGAGGCAAGCGTTGCCTCCAAGGTATTACAATCGCTTGGTTTTTCGTTCCGAGATCTCCGCAGCGAAGTGGAAAAAATGACCGGATACGGAGCTGGTTATGTAGCTGTAGAAATTCCCCACACTCCACTAGCAAAACAGGCGATCTCAGCCGCTAAAGCAGCCGCTCGTCAATTAGGGCACAACTATATCGATACGAAGCACTTATTACTGGGCTTAATCGACAATTCAGAGAATACCGCTTGCAAGGTATTGACAAATCTGGGAATCGATTCGAGTCAAATCCGAGATTTAGCAATGCAGATACCAGATGAAGATCCCGCATTGGCAATTGAACGGTCGAAAACGATTGACTTTTTAGAATTTCGATCGAATATTGATGCTCGAATGAAAAAAGTTGAAGAAATTCTTGCCATTCTCCAGCGCAAACTCGGTATCATTCATGATGACTTGTCTGCGGATAACAGCCCCTAGAATGCTGTTTTTAAAGTCAGGATTAGAGCGATCGCCCTCTACGTCGGGAGTTGGATCGACTTTCGATGCTTCAGGGCAGAAGCTTTGCCAATGGGTGGCAGATTTAAACCAGTCCGACAAGTTGTTTGGCAACACTAGTAAGTAACTGAGTTAAGACCCCAACACTAACACTTCCACCCTTATCTTTGACAATTTCCATAGTCTTCTGCCAAACAGATTCATTTCGAGCATCATCCAAGAAATTGCAACCTTCCCAAGAAAGTTTTTCAATCAGGATAGTGGGTCGATCGCTATTAAAGAAAGTGTGGACTTCGCCAACGGCTAATTTTGCTTCGATGAGTAACTGTAAATGATAGTTTATTTGAGATGAATCGTAGCCATCGATCTCGATACTTTCAGCATCAAAGTCGTCACCATTTGATTCGATCGCTAACATTAACTGTCTGATGAGTTCTAGATCGCGTTTCATAATATTTACTAATAATTTCTCGATTTCTATCTGCACTTAAAGGGATTTTTGGTAGCTTTGCTGAAGTTATTGACAGCCCCTTAGCGTTAGCTTTGTTCGGTACTTTGAGGATGGTGTAAGAGAAGCAATACTAATATACCATAACTCTCGTACTGTAGTCAGATTGAAAGTTAGTTTAGCGATCGAATGGGTTAAGATTGCATGTTAGGGTAATCCGAACGATAATGACAAGTTAAATAAAGTCTAAATACAAATGAGTCAAATCACTCTGACTGACAATGCCCAAAAAGTTATTGACTGGAGTAAATCTTTTACTAGCTCATCTAAGAACGATTACGATCCGCTGGCAAGAGAACTGCTAGCGATTCTGTTTGTTGTCGATCTCAAAAGTTTTTGGCTACATACGAGACTTAATAAGTATATGGGACATGGAGCTATTATTAGAGCCAAAATTCTTAAGCTAGTGGATAAACTAGACCCACAACTAAGAGCAAAAACTGATTTAGCCAGACAACAAGAGCAACGTCAAGAAACTCGCGACTCTTTTGTGCCCCTAATAGATGTTGCCAAAATCTACAAGCAAGACATTTTCGGTGTTAAGGGTAGTTTTGTCACGGAATTACGCAATGCGGCTAGATTTGCACCCAATATGCAGAGCAAGGAGCAAGAATTTCGCGATTATAATGAAAGACTTACGGCTATTTGGCATGAGTTAGTTAGTTTTCCTGACGAAATATTATGCCCCACCAATAATGGTATGACCTTTAATTTCAGTGAAGATGATTTTAAAGCGATCGAGCGATATATCGATAGTTTATCCTAAGCTGCTATGACGAGTAAATTATCATCATAGCATTGGCAACTGTTACTAAATTTCTGTTGTTTTCAATCTTCTTCCCCACTATCTCTACCCATCCGATACTTGATGTCATAGTTAATGATAAAGTCTAGTTCTTCGTCGGTGAAGCCATAGTGTTGAGCCAGAAGGCGATCGATTTCATCAATGATGGGTTTTGACTTTACGGGAAAAATGCACTGAATTAAGAGAGTGTCATGTTTAAAGCGCATTGTACGTTCTTCTGACTTCTCATTTATATTTTTCATTAACTTTTGAGACAGTCTAACTAAATCGTTGCCATTTTCTTTGAGTTCTAATGTCGAAATATCTACAGGAAAAAAATCTACTTCACGCTTGTTGACATGGCGACAGTCCGAACATACAGTAATAAACCAATAGAATAAATTTGAATTCAGGCAGCATAGAGCAATTTTTGCTCTATCGCTGTTTTCAAATCTTAATTCTTTGAATTCTGATGGTGGTCGTAGATTACCTTTTCCATCAATAACCTTTGGCTCAAAGTCAAGAATTTGAAGAAAGTATCCTACTTTTCGAGAATAGAAAATCGGCTCTTCATTACTTAGTATGCAAAACTAATAATTGTAATGCCAATTAAGCAGGCATCTATTTCTGAAGTTATCGA
>NZ_PVWO01000661.1 GCF_003003845.1 Chamaesiphon polymorphus CCALA 037
GTGTTGGGGTGCTAGGGTGTGTTTATTACTTACCCCCGTACTCCCATACTCCCCCTACGGTGGTACAGCCTACCCTGTTACTCCCGTTTAACCAGAACTAAATAGCTTGAGACTTTGGAGGTAGTTGAATTTCAGAAATAGTAACGACGGGTTTAGCGCGGAGTTCCCCATCTTCGTTATGCCAAGACTCGAATGTCAGATCGCCCGTAACGGAAATAAGACAGCCTTTGGTGAGGAAACTAGCAGCTTTGACTAGTGCATCGCCGACGAATTTTAACTGATACCAATCGGTGGCATCTTCGGTAACTTTGACAGCTAAGGCTGTATCAGAGATTTGAAAGTAACCAGTACCATCTTTACGAGGAACATCAGCAGTAGAAGTAGCGCGACCAGTACGACCAGATAGAGTAACAAACATGGGATTTTCCTATAGGGTGAATAATTTTCGTGAATACAAAGCGCAACGAAATCGACCTCTAAATGAATAAAGATCGATCTCACTTTTATCAGGCGTAGCAAAGATTAACTGCTAGCACAGTATTTTTGGGAGTGGTAGAAGCGATCGCATCAATCCAAGTAAGTTTGGATCGCTTGTCACCAATAGGAGTAATGCAGAGTTCAGCCGCGATCGCTTTGAGGTTGACTATAGATTGAGTTTCGAGCCAATCGCGACTAATTGCAGCATCTGAGTTTGCATTCGTGGAGCTTATTTCTGGGTGAATTGCTTCAGCAGGATTTGATTGCGGCTCGATGACTTTCGGTCGAGCGGAGATTGTTACAGTTGCAGGTTGTGGCAAGAACTGAATTGCAAGGGAAAAGTAGACAACAAACAGCAATACTGGAAAAATAATTTGATTGACGGCAAACATTTTTTTGTGATAGACTTCACTCTTACCAGGCGAAGCCAACTCGATCGCTACTCACTAATAATTGAGTTTTTTCATATTTCACCAGCAGTCTTTTTTCCATCGACAGGTATCAAATATTAAGCCATTAGACTCATCTGTTTACCCTGAGTTGAGTGTTTAGATGGATGGGAGCCACTCCTACCTCTACAACCAAAATGGAACAAACTACCGCCCTCAATCATGCCATCAGCAAGTTAGCCTTAAATCGATCGTTTGCCAACTATCACATTCAAGCAGACGATCCGATCCGCGATGTTACCGGAATGCTCGATCGGATCGAACAGATTAAAGATGCCATTCCCCAAGCTGTGACTCAATCTCTAGATTTGGCAGGGAAGAAGTTAGAGACTCAATTCGAGCTAGTGAGCAACCCATTACTAGCGACTATGGCAGTGCAACAAGGCTATCTCGGTGCAGTCGGACAGCAATTAGCTTCGCTGGAAAAAAGGTTTATTACCACCGGACATGTCGCAGCACCATCACAATCCTGGAAGACTTGGTTGTTAATCGGCTGTAGTTTCACCATTTTGGGACTGGCAGGATTCAATACCCTCACCAATGCCTGGGCGGTTACACCAGCAGGAACGCTAGCCAAACAGATGATCGATCGCAATCCCAAATTAGCCAATAATTGCCGCCCGCTGACAACTCGCGAACTCAAAGATTTGGGGGCGAAAAATCAAGCTAGGAAGATTTGCTCGATTTTTCTGTAGCAAAGCGATTCTGCAAAGCAGACGCTACGCAAACGAATCTCAGCCAGATCGCTCATCTCATTAGTTAGATCGCCAAGTTATATTTGCAGAATTAATTCGATACATAATCCCATAAATTTTAGCCAGAAGTGTGTAATTGCTGGCTGGATATTTTAATGAGGATCGATAATCGTTCGCGCAGAATTTACCGTTGAGTACGAGATAATGACCAAATCTAATTTTCATAAATTCAAGCCTAAATCTAACTTTATCGACAAAATTTACTACTCGTGTTCGGTTGAATTCTGGTTATCGATCGTCACTATCGGTATTGCGGCTGATTGGATCTTCAAGTTTGGGACTAGTTCGTTACTGATTACGCTGGCGTGGACAGGCATTCTCGGCACCTATTTGGTATTTTCCAACCGCACGGCAGGGAATCTTTGGTATAACTTTCGCCGCATCAAAGCACCACAACATCAATCGTTGCTGATTGGGTCGATCGCAGTTTTAAGCAGCTTATTTCTAATTACCTGCATGACAGATCCCGCTCATGCCTTAATTATTACGGCTTCAGGAACGACAGCAATTACCAACTTACTCAGCGGAACGGGTTTGGGCGTTACTAATGCCGCACTAGCTGGCTTTGCAACCTTTGTAATTAACTTCATCAAAGTCGCATTTGCCATTGCCTTTATCTTCGGACTTAAAGATGCTTACGACAAAACCAGAGAACGTGCCGAACTGCAAGAGATCGTCCAAGCCCCGATCGTACTAATTGCTGTCATCATCGCGATCGATGCGGTAATGGGGATGATTTTCGGAGCAGCCTGATCTCATATCTTGCATCAGATGCAAACATCTTAGTGAAGTGGGGGAAAGGGTAAAGGGTAAAGGGTAAAGGTATTAGGCGCGACGCGCCCTTCATATCCGCAACCGCTACCAGTCCTCCTTTATCCCTTCCCCCTTCCC
>NZ_PVWO01000662.1 GCF_003003845.1 Chamaesiphon polymorphus CCALA 037
GGTTCTATTTCGACATAAGTAAATTTAGCCGGACGAATTACTACTTCGCAAATCGTACTTTTCCCCGAACCTGTCGAGAGTAATTCTTGAGTTTTGGTAATCTTAACTTTTTTACCACTTCTGAGCGAGCGTTCGACTTCTACTTCGCGAACTAAATTTAATAAGTGACAAATCGCCGTCGTCTTACCTGCGCCGACTTGTCCGATAAAGATGAGATTATATCGTTGGATATTCAGAATCTTCCGAATTTTGGTGAGTCTAGCGGCGATATCTTGCATTGCTCTCATCGCAACCAACGCACCTAGATCCGCTAACTGGCTTCTATTTTCGATCTCCAGATCTATTTTGGTCTGAAGGTCGTCAATAATAATATTAATTGGCTGCACGGCAATTAGTCGCATTTACTCACCTATCTAATTGCTAGTATTATGCCCAACTTTGCCTGAGACTACCACGGAGAGGGGGACGGGTGGATAGATAGATGGGTGACAACATCTCAATCCGCAATCCGCAATCCACAATACTGATTTGCATAAATGTCCGTAAATCCACTGAGTGAGTAATAAGAGTCTTAACGGTGCATTTAGTGTTGTCATTCATGAGTGGAGCGAATCTGTCAGAGCCTGAGGATCTGGAAACCCAATTGCGACAAAAGCTAGCGGCGGTTTTGGCAGCTCCGGTGCAGAGTGCCCAACGCGCCCAAGCTATGAGTCGGTTAATTTGCACGCTCAGGCAATTACCAGGCATCAAGATTGTCAACCATCAAGATTATCTGTTGGCACTAAATCAAACTTGGGAATGGATGAGCCGAAATATCGACGAATTTCGAGCTTCGACTAATTCCTTAGAACATGACTTAGTTAAATGGATTAATGGCTATTTGTACTGGCGGATTCGGGATATTTATACAACATCAGCTCTACCAGATCGACAACATCTGAGCTTGGATGAGGAAATCTTCAATCAGGGTGAAACGTATCTCGATCTATTATCAGAATCAGGATTTGGCGATCTTACTCTCGATAATCTCAACGCACATATTGCCAGCTTACAACAGCAGGAACATCGCGAAATTGCCGCTCGAATAGAAGCCTGGATTCAGCTCGATCCGGAAAGACAATTGCAAAGTTGTTACCCAAAAGGTCGCTCTAATTGTAATTGTCAACTACTCGGCGATCGCATCATTGTCAAAGATCCACCAGATTCATTGACTGCACTGGCTAAAGAATTAGATATTCCCTATCAAACTTTAGTCGCTCACTGGAAGCGTAGGTGTTTGCCTATATTGCAAACACAAGCCAAAATTTTTGGTTACGAACCAAATCTCGACGAGCGGATCTAAAACCAAGCTCAACTCAACCTACGGCTAATGTTGGGTTTCTATCGCTCTACCCAACCTACGCCAAAAAATCTTTAAACCACCCACAACACACAAACACTCTCATGAACGCTCACAATTGTTCGACATTGACGATCGATCTCGATCGAACGGCACATGCAACAGCCGCTAAATTTGCATTAGGACAAACCTCGATCGCTAAAGGACGCAAGGTTTATCTCAACACTCTTGCCGTGTATGCGGTGCATCAATATTTCAAGATTATCTATGGAATAGATCTCGATCTGACTCAAAGCGATAGCTGGCAAATCGAGTTGCAAAGCATCATGAATGTGGCAGATTTAGTAATTCCACAGGTGGGGACGATCGAATGTGTAGTAATACTGCCAAGTACGACAGAAATTCAGCTCCCAGCAGCCATAATTGACGATGCGACAACAACAAAACCCGATCGAATCGGCTATGTATTCGTCCAATTTAGTCAAGATCTTCATAGTGTCGAACTATTAGGATTTAGCGATCGAGTAAATACCGAATATGTCTCGATCGATGCTCTCCAATCTTTAGACAATTTATTAGATTTAATCGACACTGGGCGAATTAATCGCCTGCAAGAATTTTTGGTTGGTATTTTAGGAAATGGTTGGCAACCGCTCGAAAATTCGATCGCCTCACCCCAGCGAGAATTTGCCCTGAGAAATACGATTAGTCTGCCCAAGAATACTAGCTACGAGAGCATTCGCGACTTTACCGCTAGCAAAATGATTAACCTCAGAGCCAATATCGCGAATATTCCCCTCTTACTATTAATCGGTTTGAGCGAAGAACCCGATGGACGTATCAAAGTCCGCATCAGACTACATGCTGCTGGCGGCTTACCACTGTTACCCGCACACCTCAAACTCGCGCTCTATGGTGCCAACGAACTGATCTTGAGCGAGATCCAATACCCCGAACCAATGAATTTTATCCAGCTCCAGTCATTTAAATTGCCAGTTGGCACTCAGTTTAAAATTCGGGTAGAGTTAGATAAAAGTAGTTTTACGGAGTCGTTTGTAGCGTAGAGTTGGGAGTTGGGAGTTGGGAGCGGGGAGCGGAGAAGCGGGGGAGATAGAAACAAACATAGATCTATGTGTAGGGGAGGGTTTCGTGCCCAACCGATCCTAATAAGCACCAGTCAAACCCTACCCCGTAGCAACTAAGTCCAACCGACCCAGATCGTACTAG
>NZ_PVWO01000153.1 GCF_003003845.1 Chamaesiphon polymorphus CCALA 037
CAACAACCAGTTGCCGCTCCTCTTCGCTCTGCCGCTCGCCGGGCCGGGCCCGCTGCCCTTCGGCGCCCCCCTCTCTTTCTTCCTCCTCCTTCTTTCTCCCTTCCCCCTTCCCCTTTCCCCCCTCCCTCCAATGTTCCCGTTTTCCCGATCGACAAAAACACTCCAAAACTTATTCAAACGGCGAGTTTCCCCGACTTCGCTCCAGTTTCGCTTGACCTTAGAATTGCTAACTATTTCGGCGATCGGGGTCGCTAGTATCGCGCTGTGGTCGGCGTGGCGGATGGAGAGAACTCTAGCCATGTCCAATAAGCAACTGTTGGAATATGTCGCGATGCGCTTTCCAGAACAAGTCGAAATGTATAGTGAATCCAAAACCGTCAAAATCGGTCTGGAACGGACGATCGACAAGCTTTCGACTTCGGGGGTCTCGATCTGGGTTAAGGAGCCTAGCGGCAAAATTTTAAGTCAGTCTGCGGGGATGAATACGCCATCAGCCGAACTAATTAATACGATTAGCCAGACAGAAGCCCCAGCAAAGCCGACGATCGTCCAATTTGGCGATCGCTACATGGTGTTATGTGGCAGCCCCCTGACCATCAATGGCCAACCGATCGGTAAAGTATATTTATCCCAAGATGTCACACTCGATCGTCGTCAATTAAATGCGGATATGAATAGCTTAATCGCGATCGGCATTTTGGCGATCGGGGTACTGATGATGGCGATCTCTCAACGCATCCGCACAACACTGCAACCACTAGAGCAAATGAGCGACATTGCCAGCAATGTTTCTGCTGACGATCTCGGTGGTGCTCAACTGGAACTACAACAGGCTCCTGACGAGATTCTGGGGCTAGCAACAGCCTTTAATGACATGACCGTCAGATTATCTGGTGCTTGGGAGCAACAGCGGCAATTTGTGGGCAATGTTTCCCACGAACTCCGCACGCCGCTCACAGTGGTCTTAGGCTATCTCCAAAGTTTATTGCGGCGGGGTGATAATTTAACCACTCACCAGCAACACGCACTAGCGACAGCGATTTCTGAAACCGATCGCACGATCCGAATGCTCCAAGATTTACTCGATCTCGCCCGTGCCGATAGCGGCAATCTTCATTTTCGGCAAAGCCCAGTAGTTCTAAATACATTGGTTGCTGAAGTCGTTGACATGAGCCAGAAAGTCAGTAAGCATCCGATTTCAGTATCGACAACTTCAGCGGATGTTGTTGCCCTAGCAGATCAAGATCGCCTGATGCAGGTATTAATTAATCTCGTCGATAATGCCATTAAGTACTCGAATAGTCCGATCGAGATCGCGATCGAACAAACCGGAGATCTGGCAATCGTTCGCATTCGCGATCGCGGAATTGGAATCGCACTAGAACATCAAAATCGCATCTTCGAGCGATTTTATCGAGCGCAGGATTCATCGACACGATCCAGAGATGGTACGGGTTTGGGTCTAGCGATCGCCAAAAGTTTAATCGAAGGAATGAACGGCAAAATTACACTGCGATCGAAGCCAGGTGAAGGTAGTACTTTTACCATTGCATTACCGATCTGGAAATCATCGTCATGAACGCGCGGAGGCTGTTCGCGCCAAGATTGTCAGTATTTATACGCAAAGCTTTATCTCCGATCCAGCCAATCTTCATCTTCTCCTCATTTTTCTAGCATTTAATTTGAGTGTTGCTGAAATTCTTTTGGAGCGGGTAAATCTTTGACCCAGTAAAGAATTAGAGCCGTTTGCTCCAATCTTTAACCAGTCAGGGAATTTGCCTGCGATCGAGATTGATTTTTAGCAGTCATCACCAAATTATTCCTATAGGATCGCCATGCAAACTAAACTCACCATTGAAATCGAGAATCTGGCACCGAATAAAGGTACCTTGCTTACGCCTGTTTGGTTTGGATTTCATAATGGCATGTTCGATACATACGATCGCGGTCGCCCTGCTTCTCAGGGGGTAGAGCGCATTGCTGAAGATGGTACCGTTAGCGTTATCGGTGCTGAGTTCCTTCAGTCAGGATTTGGAACTGTTGCCGGAGCGGTGACAGGGCCATTGGTAGGTGCGCCTGGTCCGATCGATCCGGGTGAAACAGGCTCTTTTACGGTAACTTTGGATGCCAGCAATCCCAACAGCCGCTATTTTAACTATGCTTCGATGATTCTCCCTAGCAATGACTTTTTCATTGCCAATGGTAACGAGCGCGCTCATGAGATCTTTGATGCTAAAGGCAACTTCATCGGTGCCGATTTTACTGTGCTTGGCAGCCAAGTTTTGGATGCTGGTACTGAAGTCAATGATGAAATCCCCGCCAATACTGCCTTCTTCGGACAGTCAGTGCCGAATACTGGTACTGTCGAAAATGGTGTGGTTCGCACTGCGACTGGATTTATTCCAGGTGGGGCGATTTTGAGCGATCCTCGCTTTACTAATGCTGATTTTACTGCACCTGACTACAAGGTCGCTCGGTTCCGCATCTTCAACACGATCGATGGTACCGATGGTAACGATAACCTGACTGGAACCAAACAAGACGATCTGATTAATGGTGGTGCTGGGGACGATAAGTTACACGGTGGACTCGGCAACGATAAGCTCGTGGGCGGACTGGGGAACGATCGTCTCGAAGGAGGTAATGGTGACGATTACTTGTATGGTAATGTCGGGAACGATATCATCTTTGGTGGCAAAGGTAACGATTACTTGTATGGTGGCAGCGGATTCAATCGGTTGACTGGTGGTGCTGGTAGTGATGTATTCAGCTTGGCTGCTGGCGAAGGCTTCGACACCATTACTGATTTCAATCTTGGCAGCGGCGATCGTCTCAGTTTAGCAGATGGTCTGAACTTCAGCGATCTGACAATTACTGGAGTCGGTCGGAATACAGTCATCAGTTTTGGTAATGATGAGCTGGCAATTTTGAGCAATATCAGTGCTGCTAGCATTACTGATATTGCTTTTGCCTAAAATCATAGTTCGATCGTTCTCACGGCGAATATAATGGGAAAGGGGAAAGAACGAAGTAGTCTTACTATCGAATTCTTGCCCTTTTCTCGATCGAGATCTTTTTTAGTTCGGGAAGCGAATCGCACCAATCAAAGATTTATATTTTATTGAGATGAACGATCGCATTCTGTTAGTTGAAGACGATCCCAAATTAGCTGGGTTAATTGAAGAAGAATTAACATTAGAAGGCTATCAGGTGACTGTCGCCCCGAATGGTCTAGATGGACTGACGATCGCCCGGAATATTCAACCAGATCTGTTGATTTTGGATTGGATGCTACCAGGAATTTCTGGAATAGATCTGTGTTTGCGCTTGCGATCGACTGGGATTCAGGTACCGATTATTATGCTCACTGCTAGAGATGAAATTCCCGATCGAGTCGCTGGATTAAATGCTGGAGCGGATGATTATGTCACCAAACCCTTTAGCATCGAAGAACTACTTGCTAGAGTCAAAGCCAGATTGCGGCGGATACAGCCCGAAGATCCAGATAATTTTGAATTTGAAGACTTGATTTTAAATCGTCTTACTCGTGAGGTTTATCGAAACAGCCAACTAATTGAATTAACAGCCAAAGAGTTCGATCTTTTGGAATATTTGCTCCGCCATCCTCGCCAAGTAATGAATCGCGACCAAATTCTGGAAAAAGTTTGGGGATATGATTTTATGGGTGAGTCGAATATTATCGAAGTCTATATTCGTGCCCTACGTCTCAAGTTAGAAGTAAACAATCCTAAACGCCTACTTCACACAGTACGTGGTGTGGGGTATGTGTTGAGAGAATCTGCTTGAGTTCGATCGCCCGAACGTGGCATTAATTCGACCCCGAAATTGCGGCTCTGACGACGATCGTCGTGCAATCCGAGCCACGCGCGATCGCATTGGGAATATTCCCGTGAATGCTTTGCTGGAGTAAGCCTTCCCGACTTGCGCCGAGGATAATGACATTGCATTGTTGCTCGATGGCAAAATCGATCGCCGCGCTAGGGACATCATCAGCGTAGACGGTGGCAATCTTCGCTACGATATCTGTAGATTGGCGGATAAAATCTGCTGCTATATTTAAACTGCTCCGATCCGGGCAGTCATCTGTTGGCGCGAAGACTTGACACAGATGGATCTCTGGCTCGCGATTGAGTGCGACGAGCGCGGGTAATAATTGTAAAGCATACTCAGTATTCGGCCCACCCGAGATCGGTACCAGCCAGCGATTGAGTTGAGTCAGCCGCATCATCGCATCCACCGCACTCGATTTGCCAGCACCTACATGGAGTTGTAACCGCGCCCCCAGCTTGACGAGCATGACATTGCACGGAGCTTGCCGGATCGCCGTATCGACAGTACTCCCAAACACCATGCCTGGAGTAGTAGTTTTGCCCTGCCAGCCCATACAGAGGAGATCGATATGTCGATCGCTAATTGTTTCCAAAATGGTAGCAGCGACATTGTGGGTAACGCGGATTTGGGTATGCACCGAGATGCCCAAAGTTCGACCCAAAGCGACGGCGCGATCGCACAATTGGCGACTGACACTCAAATCGACAGGCGTTTCGGCGGGTATCCGCGAACGGGGAATGACGATCGCGTGCAGGCATTCTAGCTCGTAATTAGATTTGAGCGCGATCTCAGCGGCCAAACGGAGTAGGATATCTGCCGTCTGGGGGTTGCTCAGCGGCACTAGCAGCCTTTGAGTGCGATAAACCAGATAAGACGGTTCTGGGCGGGTGCCCAGGGGGCTGACGGTACTACTCACTCGTTCGGCTTCGGCGCGAATGATATCGGCGCGAGTAATGATACCGACTAGTTTGCGACCCTCGACAACGGGCAATCTCCCGATTTGATGGCGATCGAGCAGATACAATACTGAAGTCAGGGCATCTTGCGGTCTGACGGCAATTACCCGCTGCGTCATCAGCGCGGAAATCGGGGTCTGAAGATCCCACTGTTGCTGCTGAATGTCTGCCAAATCGCGTTGGGTGAGAATGCCGACTAATTTACCCTGCTCGACGATCGGAAATCCCCGATGGGAAGAATCGGCAAAAGCTTGGAGTGCGGCGGCGATGGTCATTTGACTGGAGAGAGTTTCGACGCGCCGCTGCATCAAATCGGCGGCAGTTAAACCAACCCAACTCTGCTGTGCTAAGTCGGGGAGATTGAGGTTAATTCCCTTGCCGATGAGTAAATGTTGATAAATGGAACCAGGAAATAGTTTCTCTGCCACTAGATAGGCGACCACCGAACCGAGCATCAACGGTAAAATGAGGTCAAATTGGGCGGTCATTTCCCAGACGATCGCGATCGCCACCATCGGACGGTGGGTAATGGCACTAAACACCGCACTCATCCCCGTCAAAGCATAAACAGTCGGCGAGCTAACTACTAAATCGATCGGTAATAGCCCCTGTGCGTAACCACTTTGCATCCCCGTGGCTACCAGATCGCCCAAAGCCGCACCTAAAATCAGACTCGGTTCAAACAACCCCCCAGGGGCACTAGCACCAAACCCCACCAAGCACAACAAGAATTGACCGCCCAAAATCCACGCGGCACTCTGCCAATCGATCCGACCGAGAATCGCCAAATCTTGGAGATCTCTGCTAGTCAGCAACGCATGGGGCAAAATAATGCTCAGAATACCCGTTATCCCACCCGCTACAGCCAATTTAACAGCGAGAGAGCGAGCGCGAAACTGCCACTGATAAAACTTTAAACTCCCCAGGAGACAGCGATTGCACCATACCCCCAATAATCCCGCCAGTATCCCCACGCAGATCGGTAGTGGAATCTCTGCTAGCGAAAACTGAATCTGGATGTGACTCAGATCGGGAACCATCCCCCGTCCGCCGATTGCGCGCGATATGACACCCCCCACGACTGCGGCAATAATCGCCGTCCCTAAAGTCAGATCCGAGACATCTTGCAACAATTCCTCGATCGCGAATAAGACACCTGCGATCGGGGCATTAAAACTCGCTGCCAGTCCCGCCGCCGCTCCAGCGGCAATCAATTGACGTTGATGAGTCGGCGATGTATGCGTCCAATAACTCAGTTGAGCTGCTAAGGCGGCTCCGATCTGCACCGTCGGCCCCTGTCGCCCCAACGCAAAGCCAGAACCCAAGGACAGAGCGGTACTGACCCACTTAACTGCTGCTACCCGCAGATCTAACGCGATCGGAAAGTAGCCCAACGCCGCCTTGACTTGGGGTATACCGCTTCCCGCCGCCTCTGGAGCCAGTCGCTCGACTAATAAACCGCTAAGATATCCCCCACAAATGCCGATGAGTGGCAACACCAGCCACGGCGAAAACGTCCCCGCCAAATCTACCCGCCATGCCTCCAACCACACCACCGATTGTTTTAGTCCCACTCCGGCTAGAGCCGAGACAATCCCGATCGCGCAAGCCTCCATAATCGCGATCGGCTTGGGGCGCAATAGTTGTCGTAATTGTCGATCGCTCCACATCCAGTTTGCTATACAACGGCCTTGAAGATTGTAACCGCTCCGCGCTCCTTTTTATCTCTACAGGATAACTCGATTCCCGTACCGAGAGGCTCGCGGGAACGCGCCACACGATCTGGCTCACAGTAGACATCGACTCGATCGCTGACGGGCGATCGAGTCGATAGCACCTAATGCTCGATCCCATAGTCCGATACCCAAGGATTGAGCTGCTTGACGAGTGGGATTTTTGGGTTTCGGAGTACCTTACCAATCATGGAGGCTAACAGACCTAGCACGTCCGCTGCAATAGGCTGTTATGCAGCATAAAAAATTTACTTGACATCTACCTATTAGATGACCGACTATGACCTGTATTTGGAATTGAATAAGGCGACGTTTTTCATTACTCAGGCGATCGCGCAAAATATGGTGAATCAGAAGATCGAGGGCGCGATCGTCAATGTTGGCTCGATGTGGGCCAAGCAAGCGGTAAAAGCCACGCCATCGTCTGCCTATTCGATGGCAAAAGCAGGTTTGCATTCACTAACGCAGCATCTGGCGATGGAATTAGGCGATCGCGGGATTCGAGTTAACGCGGTCTCACCCGCCGTCGTGGAAACGCCGATTTATGAAGGATTTATCCCCAAAGAGGAGGTTCACGAAGCATTACAGGGCTTTAATGCCTTTCATCCGATCGGTCGGATTGGGACACCGGAAAATGTGGCAGATGCGATCGTCTTTTTGCTATCCGATCGGGCTGCTTGGGTTACAGGCGCAGTGTGGGATGTCGATGGGGGGGTTATGGCTGGACGCAATTAATCTAGCGACTGTTGCGATCTCGCTTGTCTCTGGCAATTACAGTTTTGAGCGCGATCCGATCCATTCGTCCCCATTATCTAGTTGTAGTCACAATAGGAGAAATCTCATGACATCCGTGCGAGTTTCATCGAATGCATCCCATCTGGGACAAGATATTGCCATTCGGCAATTTCAGCTCCTGGCCGATGAACCAACCGATTTAGGTGGGAATGATACAGCTCCAACTCCCTTTGAGTTCGTTTTAGCGGGGCTGGGGGCTTGTAAGGCAATCACAGTGAAGATGTATGCAGCGCGTAAGGGCTGGGAATTAGCGCATGTCAGTGTCGATTGCACGCTGGAGAAAGTCGAAAGTTCGCAAGTCATTCAGGCTAATCTTCATCTGAGGGGTACCTTGACGGTCGAGCAACGGCAACGACTGTTAGAGATTGCCGATCGCTGCCCTGTGCATAAACTCCTGACGGCTGAGGTGCAAATTCACACAGTCTTATCGCCCGAACGGTAATTGCAACGATTTCCGCAGCATCTCACGATCGGCTGGAAATGTCGATCTCACAAGCTTCAATAATCCCGATCGATTTGGGGCGCAATAGTTAGTAGAATTGGAGTCGATATGGTACATATAGCTTTTACAACCGCAGGTTTTACAAGTCTCGTACTTCCATCAACAGCGAGAGTTCTCGATCCAAGCGACCCGCCTGCACTAGTTCGGCATAAGTCTCCGCCTCGATCGAGAGCAGCTCATCTCGCAGTTGTTCGGCGATAATTGTCTGGAGATCGGGATAATCATTTTGGAGATTTTCTAATTCCGATCGCAAACGAGTTAGTTCTCCCTGCACCAGTGACACTTGATATTGATAAAAATCGGGTTCGATGCCAGGATGTCGATCTATTTCGCCTAAATGTGCTAGTACGCGGTTGAGGGCAGTCTGACGGGCGACAATCTCCAGATAATGCTGACGCATCGGCAGATCGCCCAGCAAGTCTAGTTGAGCCAGGAGCGGCTCAATGGTCAATCCTTGGAAGAGGAGGGTAAATAACACCGTCCCAAACACGCTTGCCACGATCGCATCTCGACCTGGCACATTTGCTGGTACGCTCAACGCCAAGGCGATCGATACGGCACCCCGCAAGCCGCCCCACCACAGTACAGTTCGCTCTGGGATGGAAATTTCCGTACCAGCCAAACGGTTGCTCAGACTACCGAGTCCGTAAATTGCGATCGCTCTTGATAATGTCATCGCGGTAATTGTCACCCCGATTGCCACCCAGTTTTCAGCCAAAACTGCAAAGCGAATTCGATCGCCGATGAGCAAGAAGACAATCGAATTGACAAAAAAGGATAAAAATTCCCAAAACTCACTGACGATGACGCGAGTGCGGGGGTTCATGCCGATCCGCGAGCCAAAATTACCCAGAATCAGCCCCGTCGTGACGACCCCAATCACCCCCGATCCGCCGAATTTCTCGGCGATTAAATAGGTACCATAGGCGGCAACTAAAGTGAGGGACTGCTCTACTAAGGGTAGATCGAAGCGTTGGGTGAGATAGGAGATGCCAAACCCAACTAGTGCCCCAGTAACTAGCCCAATTCCTACCACGATCGCCAACTGGGTCACAATTGCCCCCACTGTTAAATTAGCGGTGCCCTGTGAGAACGCCACCACAAATCCAAAGGCAACAACCGCCATCCCGTCGTTAAATAAACTTTCACCCTCCATCAGGGTAGTCAGCCGCTTATCGACACCCAACTCCCTAAATAGAGCCGTCACCGACACCGGATCTGTCGCTGCCAGACTCGCACCAATTAGTAATGCAGTCGTCACAGGTAGCCCAGCTAGTAAATTCAGTCCGCTTGCTACGCCTGCAATTGCAATAATTGTCCCAAATACCGCATAAAGACAGATTGGTATCAAATCTTGTTTGAGCCGCAACCATTTCAAGTTCCAAGCCGCTTCAAACAAAAGTGGCGGTAGAAAAATCAGCAGAATTAATTCAGGTGAAAGTTGAACTAATCTGACATCGGCAACAGCCAGACCCAATCCGACAATTACCAGTAGTAGTGTATAAGGAATGCGATGAAACCAGTCGATAATTTGAGGCAAGATTGCCACACTCAAAGCAACTAATAGCACTAATAAAAATTGCTCTAAGCTCTCCTCGATCGCCACTTTTGGTAAACTTGTCTCTATCATTTTTGAATTCTAAATTTGGATTGAATTAGTCCTCGATCGGAGTGCAAGGCTTGGCTTCAACTACTAAAATCGATTAGTTTAGGTTGGTAGAATGCAATCGGGTTGCAGCAATCACTCTGACTGACTATCGCAGATACTGGGCGTGTTTTTGAGCTGGACGGTATAAACTGTGTCAGACCGATCGATCCCCGCTGCTGTCATGGCTTCTTTAATTGATTGCGCGACTTGAGAAGTCGATTCTAGAAAAGATAACCGTTGCGAACTTACCCAAAACCGGACTTCGATTTTGACTTCGCTAGTGGCAAGTTCTCTGACGAGAATTTCCACTGGCGGCTGAGAAACTATACTCTCGACGCTCATTACCGCTCGATCGATAACCGCTTTGACGCTGGCAATATCTGTGTCGTAATCGATCCCGATCGTCAACGAACTCCGACGCAAATCCGCTGCCGTGTTGTTGATAATTGTGGCGATAAATACTTGTAGATTGGGAATCGAAATCGTGCGGCCATCGGAAGTAATTAGTGTGGTTGCACGGAGTTTAATGTAAGTTACAGTGCCTTCATAGTCTTGAATGATAATTTGATCTCCAACCTGAAATGGGCGCGATACCAATAAAATAATGCCAGAGAAATAATTGCTCAGAATATCTCGCAAGCTAAAGCCAATTGCCACACTTGTCAGTCCTAATGTGCCAACTAGCGTTGCAAAGTTCAATCCCAACACTCCCAGAGCGACGATCGTGCCGAAGATCCAAATACTGGTGTACGCTACCCGACTCACTAACGTTTTGGGATTGTAATCAAGTTCCCATCGTTCGGATGCTGCTAATGTAATGCGTTTGATACTGCTAGCCAGAAACATCGTCAGTGACACAGTCAGCAGTGCGCCTAGAATGGTTGGCAATCGATCGATGCTATCGCGCTGAAACTGGCGGATCGTACTGTAGAGTCGTTGTCCGACATCGATCGCCAGCGGGGGTTCGGCAAATGCGCGATTGAGTGCCGTTGCCCACTGCTGCGCCAGTCTCTCTACACCCACACCAAAATCCTGGGCATCCTGTTGGGTGACAGTCATCAGAATCCGATTATTTAGTTGGAGGGTAGCAATCCTTCGCTGTGGGTCGGTTTGAACGGTAATCGCGCCATTCGATGGCGATTGAGCCAAAAAACTCGCAATCCGGCGATTGATAATATTCGCGCGATCGCTCGCACTCAAATTGGCAAGACTGCCAACTTGTAAAATTACCTGCCCTCTGACGATAATATCCGCAAAAAATACGCCATCCGTCGGCGTAGATATCGGTGGAGATGGCGACGGTACGACGACTGGAGGGGTGTCTTGTGCTATCCCGACGAGCGGCATTATCAGCCAGATTCCGGTACAGATAATCGTTGAGGCAATTCTCCCAGAGAGAGGCTGCGCCAACGATCGCGAGCGATCCTGGCAAAAATTCCAGCTCGATCGATCGTCAATCGGATTAAATGACTGTCGGCTAGCGAAAATTTTGAGCTGAAAAATATTGGGCACGAGTGTTTGTGACATTTAACAATTAGAGTTCAGGGCTGTACGATCGCTATCGAAGCGATCGGATATCGCTCTTTTACAGCTTGGAAATCTTGTTCTTCAGATCTAAAAAAGTAGGGTGGGCAGTGCCCACCAGCACCATTGTCGATTTATAAATATAAATATTTGGAGTAATTGAGTGTGAGTTATGGCAATTTTGTTGGATGTAATCTCGATCTAGTGCTGAAGATATTGCTCGATCGAATAAAACAGCTTAAACTCTTATTGCTTCGATTCAAAATGGTCTGTGGGCAGTACCCACCCTACTGGCTATACTCGAAAATCGTGGCAAGATCGCCACCATCAAAATAACTAATAACACGATACCTGTCTAAATGTTATTTAGCAGCCAGATAAAAGTTTGGCAGTAGAAACATGGGGATGCTTGGGATCTTTAA
>NZ_PVWO01000663.1 GCF_003003845.1 Chamaesiphon polymorphus CCALA 037
TCGCCCTCGAAGTCGGAAGCTCCGTCCTCGCACATGAGCGCGTAAGCGCGATTGTGCAGGGCGGGGTAGTTCACTGTTGTCACTTTTGGGCACTATAAGCCTAGGATCGGTTCTAATTTTTGCTCGGTGCAACACGCTCGGCGCGATCGATCGGCTAGATATCGAAATACCAGTTTTTAGACATAGTTAGCAGAAAATGGACACGAACGATCGATCGCGGACAATTCTGATTGTGGAAGACTCCCTGACATATCGCAGTAAGTTGCGGGACTATTTGAGTCAAGACAATCGCTACAACTACATCATCCTGGAGACAGAGACGGGCGCAGAAGGATTGAGACAATATCGGATCGCTCAACCCGATGCCATTTTGCTCGATTATGTCCTCCCAGATATGAATGGGTTGGAATTTTTGCAAGCTTTACAGCAGCAAATCAAAAAACCCGATCTCCCGGTGGTACTGCTGACAGAGTACGATAAAGAGAACCTAGCAAACCTGGCGATCGAATGTGGTGCCCAGCAGTATCTGAGTAAATCGGCAGTAACGACCGAAAATTTACGCTTGTCATTACACAATGCAATCAAGCAGGGCGAACTCCTGCGTCAAGTCGCCGAGCTTCAGATCCAAAACCAGCGACATCTCAAAGTTTTGAACCAGAAGGAGGAGCAACTCCGCTTGGCGTTGGCATCGGCACGGATGGGAATTTGGGATTGGGATCTGCTGACGGGACAGATCCACTGGAACCGCGAACATGAAGAGTTATTTGGCTTCACGCCGGGTGGTTTCGATGGCACCTACGAAACATTCGATCTGTGCATTCATCCAGACGATCGCGCTAGATTCCACGAACAAGTCGTAAAATCGATCGAGACTCATACCAGCCTGTGTCATCAATTTCGGATTATTTGGCCAGATGGGAATACTCATTGGATCGAGACGCGGGGCGAGGCATATTTTAACGATGCTGGGCAACCGATCCGGACGATCGGTACCGTTGTAAATATCGACGAGCGACAGCAAGCACAACAATTATTAC
Organism: Chamaesiphon polymorphus CCALA 037; assembly: GCF_003003845.1. Classification (GTDB taxonomy): domain Bacteria; phylum Cyanobacteriota; class Cyanobacteriia; order Cyanobacteriales; family Chamaesiphonaceae; genus Chamaesiphon; species Chamaesiphon polymorphus. The sequence continues at coordinate 1,038 of NZ_PVWO01000663.1, forward strand.
AAACTCAACTAGATCGACAACGCCTAGTACTGGATATGACGGTACGCATCCGGCAATCGCTCGATTTAGAGGAAATTCTGCAAACCACTGTCGATGAGGTACAGCAATTTTTGCAAATCGAGCGCGTACTAGTTTATAAATTTTTACCTGACTGGAGCGGTAAAGCGATCGTCGAATCGGTGGGGACGGAATGGTGTGACATCCTCACGCACGATCGAGTCTATCGTCCTTGTGGCAAATCGGCGATCGACCACTTTCAACAAGGGTGTATCATCGCCAATGCCGATATCTACACTGCCGAACTTGACGATCTGCACATTCAAATGTTAGAAAGTCTCCAAATCCGCGCCAATCTGGCAGTACCGATCTTTAAACGGGATAAATTATGGGGCTTACTGATCGCCCACCACTGCTCGGAACCGAGAGCTTGGCAAGCTTCCGAGATCGAGCTAGTCAAACAGCTCGCCAGCCAAGTCAGTATCGCCATTCAACAAGCCAATTTGTTTGCCCAAGCCCAAACCGAATTGACACAGCGCAAGCAAGCGGAAATGACCTTACAATTGCTCAATGCGGAATTAAAACAACATCGGGCAGTCGAAAAGCTCAAAGATGAATTTATTGGAATTGTCAGCCACGAACTCCGCACGCCGCTGACTTCGATGCAGGGTGCTTTGGGGCTATTGGCAATGGGTTTGATGGATGACGAGCCAGCACAGATGAAGCAGATGATCGAGATTGCCTCCAATGAAACCGAACGCCTGGTGCGGTTGGTAAATAATATTCTCGATTTAGATAAATTAGATGCCGATCGTCAGGCCCTAGCCCTAGAATGGTGCGATGCCCACAACTTACTCAAACAAGCGATCGATGTGATGACTGGTTCTGCTGCTGCCGCTGGCGTAGATCTGGTACTAGAAGATTGTCCCTCCTTGCAGATTTTTGTCTCACCCGATCGCATTCTCCAAACATTGACTAATCTAATTGGTAATGCGATCAAATTTTCAACCCCAAATAGTGCGATCTCGATCTCAGCAGCAACGCTCGACGAGCGGATACCATACAGCTCGACTAGAGTTGACACGTCTCAACTCAACTCGAGTAGCGGATCTCGTCAAATTCGCTTTGCGGTGAAAGATTGTGGGCGAGGCATTCCTGCTGATAAATTAGACACTATTTTCGGTCGATTTCAACAAGTAGATGTTTCTGATTCTCGCGATAAAGGCGGTACGGGTTTGGGACTTGCCATTTGCAAATCGATCGTCGAGCAACATCAAGGGCTGATTTGGGCAGAAAGTACTTTGGGTCAAGGTAGTACATTTTTCGTTACATTACCTCAACCGATGAATAAAAACTTGTTACCTCAGGGTACTTTATAGGTATATATTAGTTTAGATCGCGATTATCCTTTGGAGAGGCTATTCGCGACTTTTGCGTAAGCGCAAAGCGCAGGCTTCGCTTCTCTCCGAGAGGCTCCGCCAACGGAACGCGAAGCCGAACGCCAACGACGACGTGCTGACGATCTCAGGAG
>NZ_PVWO01000664.1 GCF_003003845.1 Chamaesiphon polymorphus CCALA 037
GTGGATGAGTGAATGGGTAATGGGTAACTCCAGTGCCTAAAGCCTAAAGCCTAAAGCCTAAAGCCTAAAGCCTAAAGCCTTAAACCTAAAACCTAAAGCCTTAAACTTATGACTGTACAAAACATTTATCGATCGGTGTGGATTGTCAGGTTGGGCACATTTCGATCGCTCGTGACAGTATATTATAGTCGATCTGATGTATGGTGATTGTCCGATCGAAAACACCTCTTTTTGACAGGCACTGATGTCCGTGGTAGGATTGTAGATTGTGTTAACTTTATTCAGATAGACAAGCAATAACCCTTGGCTAACGTAGTCGTAATTGGTGCCCAATGGGGCGATGAAGGAAAAGGAAAAATCACTGACTTATTAAGTAAGTCAGCAGATGTGGTCGTGCGTTACCAAGGGGGCGTCAACGCTGGTCACACTGTAGTCGTGCAGGGTCAAACCTTTAAACTGCACTTAATTCCTTCGGGGATTTTATATCCCGAAACTAAATGTATCATTGGCTGTGGGACAGTCATTGACCCCAAAGTATTGATCGAAGAACTGGATCGACTTGTCGCGCTAAATATCCCTACTGACAAGCTCTTGATTTCCCAGACAGCGCATGTAACGATGCCATATCATCGATCGATCGATCTGGCATCCGAAGAAGTCAGAGGCACTCACAAAATTGGTACGACCGGACGCGGCATCGGGCCGACTTATATGGATAAGTCCGACCGAGTTGGCATTCGGGTACAAGATTTGATGGATGCCGAATCATTCCGCGAACAGATTGCCTGGACGATCGTTCAAAAAAATGAGATTCTCGAAAAGCTATATAACTTACCACCACTCGACCCAGAGCAGGTAGCGACCGAATATTTGGGCTATGCCGAACGGTTGCGCCCGCATGTAGTCAATACCTCAGTAGAAATCTACGAGGCGGTGCGCCGTCGTCGGAATATTTTATTTGAAGGTGCTCAAGGGACGCTACTCGATCTCGATCACGGTACCTACCCTTATGTTACATCTTCTAATCCGATCGCGGGTGGAGCTTGTATCGGTACTGGCATCGGCCCGACCACGATCGATCGAGTCATTGGCGTCGCCAAAGCTTATACTACCCGCGTTGGCGAAGGCCCTTTCCCCACCGAGCTAGATGATGCTAGCGGCGATATGTTAGGCGAGCGCGGTGCCGAATTTGGCACCACAACTGGCCGCAAACGTCGCTGCGGCTGGTTTGATGGCGTGATCGGTCGTTATGCCGTGCGGATCAATGGTATGGACTGTATGGCCATCACCAAACTGGATGTACTGGACGAATTTGACGAGATTCAAGTCTGTGTTGCTTACGAAATTAATGGTCAACGCACCACAGATTTCCCCAACTCCGGACGAGATTTTGCCAAATGCGTACCCATCTACAAAACCCTCCCCGGTTGGAAACAGAATACCGCTGACTGTCGATCGCTTGAAGACCTTCCTAAAGCAGCATTAGACTATCTTAAGTTCTTAGCTGACTTAATGGAAGTGCCGATTTCGATCGTCTCCCTCGGCCCCAGCCGCGACCAAACCATCATCGTCGAAGACCCGATTCACGGCCCCAAACGGGGACTATTATCGGCTGATGGCACTCCCGTCTAAACCGATAAATCGAATCCAAACTTTAAATTAATCTAAAATTTTAGATTCGATTTATCACGAACATTTAACCAAAATTACTACTACTAAAAACTATGGAAATCTCAGTCGAATTGAAACAACGCGCCGCTGGTACCAAACCTAACGCTCTCCGCCGCAGCGGTCACATCCCCGTCAATCTCTACGGACACGACGGCGACAAATCTTTATTGCTGACTCTCGATGCCAAGAGCGTTGAGAATTTAATCAAAAAAGCTAGAATTAACAAAACTCCAGTCGAAGTCAGTATTCCAGAATTATCTTGGAAAGGCACGACTGTAATTAAGGAAATTCAAACTCACCCTTGGAAAAATTTCCCCTACCACTTGAGCTTCTACGCCGTTCAGGATTAGGCATTAGGTTTTAGGTCTTAGATTTTAGTATTTGTAGGGTGGGCAATGCCCACCATCTTACTTTCAAACTATTCTATTACCAACCCAAATCTTACAATCAAAAGGACGATCGATTCGATCGTCCTTTTTTTGTCATGTATACTAAACTTGAAACCCCGAAACCCTATCGATCGAATGAGTTGATGTGACAATTACCTTGCGGCGCGGCGATGCCAACGAGTAATTAAATACAAATAGCGATCGAGTAGCCATCAACATTAATCGATCGAATAATCATAAACACGATCCAATCTTTCTAATACGAGCGATCTAAAGTTTTAGCAATTACCTTCGGTAGGCAATGCCAACGAGTCAATAAATAGAGATCGAATTATGCCGATGTACCGAGTAGTTGAGTTTTAACGATAGAGCAAAATTAACACGATCGATTCTCAACATTAACCGCTCGATATCTACAATAGCAATTAAGAGGATGTTTGAAAAGTCAGGAGAGAGTTAAATTTTATGCCAAACGCCTAACCATGATACGGATCATCGCTAA
>NZ_PVWO01000154.1 GCF_003003845.1 Chamaesiphon polymorphus CCALA 037
GATTGGTAATTAGTATTCCACTCAGCTATTTTGGAGGTCTTGGCGGGGCCGCTAAACGAGGAATTTTGGTAAAGGGAGCGACTTTCTTAGATACTTTGTCAGGAGTTAAAGCGATCGCGTTTGATAAGACTGGTACTTTAACTAAGGGTGTATTTAAAGTAACGGAAATTGTTCCTTATAATGGTTTTAAGCAAGATAATTTGTTACACATTGCAGCAGCAGCAGAAGTAAATTCTAATCACCCGATCGCCAGATCGATTGTAGTAGCTTATCAGCGACCGATTGATGAATCTACGGTTTCTAATTATACCGAAATTGCCGCCCACGGCATTCAGGCAACGATTGAAGGAAAGCTAGTATTGGCGGGTAACGATCGGTTGATGCACCGCGAGAATATCCCTCATGATACATGTGATGTTGAGGGTACTGTCGTGCATCTGGTAGTCGATCGAATTTACGCTGGTTATATTATCATTGCTGATGAAATCAAAGAAGATGCGGTTCAAGCGATTCACGATCTCAAAGCAGCAGGTGTCGAGCGGGTGATGATGCTAACGGGGGATTCGCAAGCTGTCGCGAAACGAATCGCGAAAACTTTGGGTGTCGATACTTTTGCGGCGGAGCTATTACCTGAAGATAAAGTAGCGGCGATCGAAAAACTGCTTGGAGAATTTCACAAAAAAGGTAAAGTTGCCTTTGTTGGGGATGGAATTAATGACGCGCCTGTAATTGCCAGAGCGGATGTGGGGATTGCAATGGGTGGATTGGGTTCGGATGCAGCGATTGAAACTGCGGATGTCGTCTTGATGACAGATGCACCTTTAAAAGTTGCCGAAGCGATTCAGGTGGGCAAGAAGACTCACACGATTGTCATACAGAATATCATCCTTGCGCTGACAGTTAAAGCGATTTTCATCGGCTTAGGTGCGATGGGATTAGCCACGATGTGGGAAGCGGTATTTGCTGATGTCGGTGTGGCATTAGTGGCAATTTTTAATGCTACTAGAGTCTTGAAATGATCGTCAATCTCAAGTGAGCAGAAAATATTGAGTAAGCTAGAAATCGATAATATCCAGCCTCAAGCATCGCTATTGTGGATTGTGCTAGGATTGCGGATTGTCTTGTTTGCGATCGAATTAGGCACCGCAATTTGGAGTCATAGTCTATCGCTATTAGCCGGAGCGGGACATTTATTTGCAGATCTATTGACATTGGGACTAACTTTCATCGCGGCTTGGGTGGTAAAAAGTCAACCATTAGATCGTACCTCCCAAACCGAGCGGCGGTTGAAGGCGTGGATTGGGTTAATTAATGGCATGAGCTTGGGCGCGATCGCCTTCTTAAATTGCCATGGAAGCGGTGAAGCATCTACAAACGACCGAATCGGTGGCTTCTTTACCAATGTTGCTGGTAGCCGGATTAAGCCTAGCTGCGAACGGTTTTGCAGTCTACTTACTATATCGATATCGCGACCGAGATTTGAATCTGCGGGGAGTTTTCTTACATGGGGTTGCGGATGCGACTGGTGCGTTGAGTGCGATTGTGGCGGCTAGTGCGATATATTGGTTCGATTGGCTGTGGGCGGATGCGGCGGCTAGTTTACTAGTGGTGCTAATAATTAGCTTGAGTGCGCTATCGCTGATTAAATCGGCATGGCAAATGCTCAGACAAGATTCAAGCTATTTACCCCAAAAGACTACGGTTATCTAACCTGCGATCTAACGTACAATTTAATTTACACTGCACCTAGCTTCGCGGGATTAACCACTGAATAGTCACGCGATCGATTTATATTCTGGACAGGTCTATTAATGTAGTCAAAAATTATTATAGTGAACGCTGCATTCAAACGATTCTTGCTGAAAACGATCGCGACTTTGCTGGCGATCTTGCTGTTCCTTCCTTCAGCAGTAGCACAGTCCGAACGGGTAACGGTGCGGCTGGACGGACGAGCCGTATTTCGGGTGGGGACAGTTGGGGAACTAGATGCAACTGCACGCGCCCGCCAAATCGAGCGGCGGATGAATCGCTTGCTAGAAAATCCCGATGCGATTGCCACGCCTCGGATCGAACCAATAAGTGCGAATACAACCGATCGGACGATCGCGATCGCAGGTGTTCCAGTAGTGACTGTGACAGAGACGGATGCTCAGGATAATCTGACAACAGTGAAGGTCTTGACAACGCAATGGGCGCAAGCGATCGACACTGCATTAGCACGAGCGAGTAACCGCCGACTTTCTCCAGGTGGTCGATTCGTCGCAGAAGTCCGATCCTCGATTGAAACTGCGTTCGGACGATCGATCGAATCTGCCACTGTCATTATTCCCCGCGCTCTTGCTGCCTTGTTGACGCTCGGATTATTTTGGGCGATCGCTACCTTCGTTCGCTGGTTGATGCGGCTCATCTTCCGGCGGATCGTCGAAGACCTGACTGTTGAGAATCTGATTAAACAGGTCGCTTACTATGCGGTGTGGATCTTAGGGTTTATCGTGGCGATCGATGCCTTTGGCTTCGATCCGCAAGCCGTTGCCACAGGTTTAGGATTAACCAGTTTGGCACTCGGTTTTGCCCTCAAAGACATTCTCTCTAATTTCATCAGCGGCATCTCGATCTTGGTGTTGCGTCCGTTTGAGTTAGGCGACCAGATTATTGTGGGGGAAACAGAAGGTAATGTCGAACGGATCGATTTAAGAGCGACGCAACTCCGTACTTACGATGGTCGAGTGGTGCTGGTGCCTAATGCCGAAGTGTTCACCTCGCGGATTGTCAACAACACAGCCGCATCCACTCGTCGGGGCAGTGTGACTTTATTTCTTGGCTATGATAGCGATTTGCCACAGGCGATCGATGTTGTTCGAGCGGCGGTTCAGGCAACGGATGGTGTACTGACAGAACCCGCTGTTTCGATCCGCGTTCGGGACTTGGGACAAGACGATATTGTCATCGAAGCTCGGTTCTGGACAGATTCGCGGCAATCGGATTTCGTAGCCACCACCTCTCAAGTTAGACTGACGATCGTTGCTGCTTTGAAAGCGGCTGAAATTGGACTACCCGACCCTGATGTCAGAATGTTGACACCTCGTCAGACAGAACAATGGCAAGCCGCATTGAAGAATACAAATTCAAATTTAAACCATCACGATTAAATCGATCGTCTACATTTTCATCCTGTCACGAGCGATCGGTAAACGGATGGTGAATAAACTGGTGAAGTATGACGGTGTGTCTTTTGACAAGTAGACAGATCGCTCTTATGATGGCTGGTCTGCTTATCTAACTTCAACTTAAATGAATAACGATCGCATTACCGCAGCATCTCCGCTGGAGCATCGACCGAAAAAACGGAAGCTGTTATCGATTGGCATTGCCCCTCATGATGGGATTTTTTCGATCGGGATCTCACCTCACGGGTTGATTTCAATTGGGATAATTCCCCACGGATTGATTTCGATTGGATTGGTACCGATGGGCGTAGTTTCCATCGGGTTAGTTTCAATGGGGCTGTTTAGTATTGGTGCGATTACGATGGGAGTAGTTAGTGTCGGTCGAGTGAATATGAGCTTGATTCAACTCGATTCACCCAAAGTAGATTTCGATCGACCTGAAGTGCCGAAAAGTCCGGCTGGGCATCTGTCTCACTGAATACTTTAGTCATTATTCACTTGAAGAAGTTTTGAAATAACATAGCTACGATGTCACCTCAATTACTCCCCGAAACATTCTCATTCCACAAGTAAAAGTATATTCTCCTGCCTTCGTCGGGGTAAATTCAACAGTTGTTGTTTGCCCGACGGGTAAGCGGGTGCTAATTCCAAAGTCGGGAATTAACACTTCATCCAGACAAGAATTACTGTCTAATCGATGAAATGACAACCGCACTGGTTCGCCATTATTAACAACAACCCGATCGGGACGATAGCCACCATCAACCGTTACTAATATCTCTTGCACCCCATTACTTTGAGTCGCTTGTTGTTTCTGTTGTTTGCGTCCCAGAAACCACCAGAGTTCGGCACCAATCAGCGTCAGTCCACCAAGTACCACGCCAACTTTGATAGGTAAAGGCTGCTCGATCTGACGAAACGAGTTATTTGTGGGCGAGGGCTGCATTTGCATTGGAGATCCTCCACCCATTTGAGCATTGGCGGAGCCGCTCATTTGAAGTATCGAGAGCATTGCCCCGATCGAGATTGCTGCCAGTTTCATATTTTCACTCCTTTTAATCTCAAAGCATTAAGGACAACTGAAATCGAACTAAACGCCATCGCCGCACCCGCGATCGCCGGATTGAGCAACCAGCCAGTAAATGGGAACAGGATTCCCGCAGCTAGCGGGATGCCCAGCACGTTGTAACCGAATGCCCAGAATAGATTTTGCTGAATATTTTGCATCGTGGCACGACTGAGCCGAATTGCCGTCACAATCCCCTGTAAGTCCCCCGAAATCAGCGTGATATCAGAAGCAGCGATCGCGACATCCGTACCCGTGCCGATCGCCATCCCGACATCAGCCTGAGCCAAAGCCGGAGCATCATTAATGCCGTCTCCCACCATTGCTACAACTTTTTTCTCTTTCACTTGCAAAGTCTGAATCGTTTGGGCTTTTCGGTCGGGGCGGACTTCGGCTAAGACGCGAGTAATCCCAACTCGCTCGGCGATCGCTTTGGCGGTACGCTGATTATCACCAGTGAGCATTATTACTTCGATGCCCATTCTCTGCAAGGTTTGAATCGCTTTGGCAGAGTTAGGTTTGACAGTATCGGCAACCGCAATCGCTGCTTGCAACTGCCCATCAACAGCTACAAAAACCACAGTTTTTCCAGCATTTTCTAAGGCTTGTTGCTCGACTTGGAATGCCGACAGATCGAGTCCCATTTCATCGAACCAGCGTTGGGTGCCGATCGAGATCTGTCGCCCTTCGACGATACCTTTTACACCACTACCCGCGATCGCTTCAAAATGTTCGACAGTAGGTAATTGGGCATCTTTACTGCGTTCGCGAGCATATTGCAACAAGGCTTCAGCTAGGGGATGCTCGGAGTTGCTTTCTAAAGCACCGATCGATCGCCATAAAGTCAGTGGGGCTAGCACGCCAGGGCTGTTAGGAATTAGATCGAGGATTGAGGTAGTATCGGTGACAACTGGCTTACCTTGAGTAATGGTGCCCGTTTTATCCAGTACGATCGTTTGGATTTTGCGGGCGAGTTCTAGACTTTCTGCCCCTTTAATCAGAATGCCATGTTCTGCCCCTTTACCGATGCCGACGGTAACTGATGTCGGCGTGGCTAGACCTAGAGCGCAGGGACAGGCGATAATTAATACACCAACCATCGTGACAATCGATAAAGTGAAATTCCCGATCGCCAGAAACCAGACGACAAAAGTAATTATCGCGATCGCGATAATTACTGGGACGAACCAACTAGTGATATTATCGGCGAGCTTTTGGATCGGAGCTTTAGAATTTTGGGCTTGTTGAACTAGTTTGACAATTTGCGCCAGCGCGGTATCTTTACCGATTTTCGTCGCCCGAAATTGAAAGCTACCCATCTTATTGAGCGTTGCGCCGACAACTTCATCGCCGACTTGTTTGGCAACTGGCAAACTCTCACCAGTAAGCATCGACTCATCGACAGTAGAATATCCCGATAAAACTCGCCCATCAACGGGGATTTTTTCACCAGGGCGCACTATTACAGTATCAGCCAGTGCGACTTCCCCGATCGGAATGTCCATTTCGACATTATCTCTTATCACCCGCGCTGTTTTGGCCTGTAGCCCCATCAAAGCTTGAATTGCCGTTGAAGTTGCCCCCTTAGCACGATTTTCCAACCACCGTCCCAACAGCGTCAAAGTGACGATCGCCGCCGACACTTCATAATAGACTTGGGCTAACAAGCCTCGATCGGTAAAATAATTAGGAGTTATCGTTATCCACAGGGAATAGAAAAAAGCAATATTCGTACCGATCGAAATCAGCGTATTCATGTCCGCCGTGCGATGGCGAAATGCCTTCCACGCCGATTGATGAAATTCTCTACCTACCCAAAACTGAACGGGTGTTGCCAGAACTAGCTGCACCCAGGGGTTTTCCAGCTCGGCTAGCGCACCAGGCAGTCTGAGATTGAAATGACCCAATGTGCCCAACATCAGGAGGACACTGAGCGTTGCCCCAATTATGACTCGACGCTGAAGATCTCGCTCTTGTCGTCGTTGCCCGATCGTTTCCGAATCGTCTTCAGGCGCGAGATCCGACGGGATAATTTGGGCTTCATAGCCGATATCGGCAACTGCCTTAGCGATCGTGTCGATCCTAGTCCGTTTAGGATCGTAACGCACGGTTGCTCGATCGCTACTAAAATTGACGTTACCTTCTACTACCCCTGGCACGGCGAGAATTGCTTGCTCGATGCTGTTGGCACAGGAGGCGCAACTCATCCCTCTGAGTTTGAGATTTAGCTCTTCCATATATTTTCATCCCAGTTATTCGATCGATCTGAGTGCGTTATTAATCTTCTTCCGTCCGCCGTCTTGGAGTTCGCCGCGTTTGTAATAACATCGAAGTTCCAGTAGCCAGCAACGCGAGTAACCCTAGTGCATTGAGAAAGGGATAAATGGTTTCTAACTTGAGCAAGCCAAAGTTACCTTTATGCACCTCCAATAACCATTTCACCTCTTTTCCAGACAGATCTGTAATTTGGTAAATCGAACCTGTAATAGCTGAGATCAGCAGTGGTAGTGCCATAATTGGCGCGATCGCTCGGTGAAATTTGCGAAACTGAAGAGACTTATTGTTAGTCATGTGGATTACCTGTTCTAGTAAGATTAACTTCAAAGTTTTTAAGAACTCGCATTTTCAATAACCTCACTCTTATTTAAAGCAGCTTGTAATTTTGCTTCGTCTTCTTTTGATAATGAAGTTCGTAAAACTTTGCCTTCAAATCTACTTAGATCTGCCAAAACTTTATCGGGTGTTGCTTTTCTTACCAACACAAAGATGGCAGAAGTCCCAGGCTCGATCGTGCTACCAATATCGCGAATAAAATTGTCGTCAATCCCGACATCGGTTAATGCTCCTGAAATTGCTCCAGCGGCTACACCGAAAACAGCCAAGATGGGATGGAGGAAGATGATGCCAAGCAGCAATCCCCAATAGCCTCCACTCACGGCAACATCAGTAATAAGTTCCTGGACTTGCTTAATTTTAACTTTACCTTTTTGATTTCTGACCACAACAGCCGCATCTTCCAAGTCGATTAAATACTCTAGTTCGAGTTTCTTCAGCTCTATTAAAACCTCATCTGCTTTGAACTCATCTTTGAAGCCGATAACAATTAGGTCGCTCATGATTTTTCGGTAAATGAAATTTGGTAATTGAAATGGATATAATACTTAGGCATTTACTCGATAATTTCGATTTTCACCGACTGCTGACTCCATCAGTCGTGCGTCCACTCATCTCGCCTCGATCGATCCGGTAGATGGAAATTACCTCTGCACGTCCCCAAGAGTCTGTCCAAGTTCGATTAATTGCCGGAGAAAGTGTTGCATCGCGCTGTTTAACTAATGCCATCACGAGATCGATTTCTGGCTGCTCTGTGACGTGCTTGGCACGTCCCATCACGATTGCACTCCGCCAATGCTTGGGACTATGTATTTCTTCAACTTGGAGGCAAATATCTGGAGCTGCGTCCATGTCATGAGTCTTCATCCCGACTGTGGTAAATAGATATATGTCCGAATCTTTGAGATAGTAGTGCATTGGCATCACACAGGGTTTGCCTTCATGAATAAAACCAAGATGACCGTAACCTACTTTGTGCAGCAATTCACGGATCTCGTCCTGTCCCATTTCATCGATATCTAACATAAATTATTTTCCTGAAAATCTAATTTTTGGCGTAGTCTCTAGGTCGAGAAAATTGTTAACAAGGATCGGGTATAGAGCTGCGAAGTGTTACCCCTGGATTCGATAATTTCGCATCATGCCAGCATCTTCGTGTTCTAAGTTATGGCAATGGTAGGTAAATAAGCCGCTGTATTTCTCAAATTTCATTAGCAGCTTGACTCGCTCACCTGGCATCACCATCACAGTATCTTTCAAACCCTCATCCACATAGCCATCCTTAACTGTTTGCCATCCGGTGGCAAGTTCTGGTAACACTTGGCGACTAATGACTTGAAACTGTACGCCGTGGAGATGGATGGGGTGCGCCATCCCCTTGGCATCCATCATCGCTCCAGGATTGAGTTTGTTAATAATCTCCCACTGTTCGATCGAATTTAACTTGACGGTTTCTTGCGGTGTTGCCACATTCATTTCAAAGGGTTTACCATTCATCACCCATTTCATCCCTTGGAGCGAAAGCTCAACCGGACGCGGCTGGGCGGCATTAATGGCATCTTCTGGACGCAATAAGGGTAGAGCGGCTAGTTTGCTGGGAATCTGCAAAGTTTCTGTTTCTGTCCGCGCGATCTTGACGTTAAATAGGGTCATCGCCGCACCAAGTTCTGGGGCATTACTAGAACTCATCCCGCCCATACTATTCCCATCGACATTCTCGGCTCCAGAGAAAGCCAGACTATTGAGAGCTAATTGCGTCCCAACTTTCAGCTTGCTAAAATCTGCCCAAACATCGAGCCGCTCGCCTGGAGCCAGCATCACGTACTTGCGAGTGACAGGCTGACTCAGCAAGCTTCCATCGGTGCCAATAACGGTCAAGGGATCGCCATTACTCCATGCTAGCTTGTAGATGCGGGCGTTAGAACCATTAAGAATGCGGAGGCGGTAGACTCGCGTTGCCGCAGCTAAGGTAAAGTCGGGTTTACCATTGACGAAGAGCTGTTTGCCCAGGAAGCCCATCATACCGCCCATGTCATCCATGCCTCCACTCGACTGACTAGAGTTACCCTGTGACATTCCGCCCATTCCTTCCATGCCGCCCATACCACCACCATTACGAGGCGTACCGATTTTGCTACCCAAATAAAGGAGTTGGTTACTGGCATCTAAGGTACGATCCTGCAACACGATCGGTACTTCATAAGCCCCTGTAGGTAGCTTGAGAGCGGCTTCTTCTGGATCTGTGACGATAAATAACCCCGCCAAGCCAGCGTAGGCTTGCTGCCCTGTCAGCATGTCTGGATGAGGATGAAACCAGTTCGTACCCGCCCGATTAACTACCTCAAACTCATAGACGTATGTTTGCCCAGGATCGATCGCAAACCGAGGATGTCCATCCATATCTTCTGGCAAAATTAGACCATGCCAATGGACGATACTGGGCTGTCCTTGGGGAAGATTGTTTTGGAAGTTGACGCGAACGCGCTGACCTTGACGAACGCGAATAATCGGGCCTAAATAACTATCGGGAATAGCTTGTAAGCTGTTTGGATCGCCTTTGACCAGCTCTGCTGCATAAGACCAAACTTGGGTTGGTTGTCCCGACAATATTTGCACCGTTTTCGGTGCAGCTTTGAGGTTAATTTCCAGATCGGGAATAAATTTCGGATTCGGGGTGCGGGCTACAGTGTTGTTATCAGGTATTTTCGTGGTAGAAGATGGAGACGAACAACTCGATAGCAGGCTGTGAATGCCACTACTGAGGATCAGTCCGCTGGCAATGCCACCCCCTCGAATGAAACTGCGACGGGTTAGAGGATATTGATGACTGCCTTTAAGGGGCAGCTCGTTCTTATTCATGAAGGTATCATTAAGGTTATTTTGTCCGATTAGATCTTACCGAGCGAATGTTATTGAGATAGTAAATCTAACTTAACTTCCAGTTTGACAGCCTAAGATGAAATTCAAATGAATTTAGCTTAGGCTGTTAAAATACTTCAATAAGAATTAGTCGAAAATACCCTGTCATATGATTTTGACTAGAGATTTTGAGGAATACCAATCCTTAATAGTGATGCTCAGATGCCAAATGCTTGTTTGACCTGACCCGACCAAGTTTTAATACGCGACTCGGTTAAATCTCCTTGGTTGTCTTCATCGAGAGCTAAACCGATGAAGTTACCGTCACGGACACCCCGTGACTCATTAAAGTCATAGCCATCAGTCGGCCAAGCACCAACAGTTTTCCCACCTAGCGCGCTAATTTTTTCTTCGAGAATTCCGATCGCGTCCATAAAGCTATCAGGATAGCCAGTTTGGTCGCCAACCCCAAAGTAAGCTACGGTTTTGCCGTTAAAATCAATGTCATCTAGGTTAGGAAAGAAATCTTCCCAGTCACTCGATAACTCACCAACGTTCCATGTCGGTGCGCCGATAATTAGATGTTGGTAGTTATCAAAATCATCAGCTTGGACATCTAATATTTCATGGAGGTCTACAATATCTGTACCTAATTGTTCTTGAATCATCGAGGCAATTGCTTCTGTTTTGCCTGTTTGGGTACCATAAAAAAGACCGATTTTAGACATATATATAGCTCCAATTAGCTTCGATAATCGGCAATGTCAGTACCATAACCAACACAATCGATGAATTTTGGGTAATTTAGCAAACTGACGATCGTTTATGCAAAGTCAAGGTACCAATGAGGGGGATTTCTCCGTTTGGAACTCTAATTTATGCTAATTTACTTGGTAGCCAGCCGCTGTAATGGCACTCTCGATCGCTGATTGAGAGGCTTGAGTTTCGATCTTGACTTGCTTAGTTTTGGGATCGGCTTGCACGGTTGCTGTAGGATCGATCGCGATTACTGCCTTGGAGATCGTTTCACCACAGGCAGAGCAAGCCATGTTAGGAATATTTAGTTGGATATTCATTGTTCGTTGGCACCTCAATGAGCGCGTTTTAGATGTACTTATGCTTATTCTCAACTCTCTAGTCAGCTAGAGAGTCAAGAGGATCGATAAACTTTAATTTCAAGTGTTATTTGGCAGGTTAGATTTATACCAGCTTTGATACCACTTCTGCATCTGACCGATCTCAGCGGTTTGAGTTTTAACGATCGACCGAGCTAGTGTCTGAATTTGTGGCGATTTGGTCGTCTTTAGCACCATCTGACTCATCTGAGCTGCTGTCCGGTGATGGACACTCATCTGCTGCAAAAATTCTTTATCAAAATCAGCGGCATTTGTGAGAGCATTCATATCCATTTTCATGCCATTCATGCCATTCATGCCATTCATCGAATTGCCATCCTTGCCCATCATGCCACCGCCCATTGTCATGGACGGAATTGCTGTGCCATAAGCGGTTTTATATAAAGTTGCCATTGTTTGAATCTCGCTCTTTTGGTCTTTGATAATCTTCTGAGCGAGTTGTTTGACTTCAGGACGCTTCGCACGGGTGAGGGCTAAATTCGCCATCTCCATTGCTTGCTGGTGATGGGCAGTCATCATCGTCAGAAAATCTCGATCGGAGATAGTTTGACTAGATGAGTTGGGAGATGAACTCA
>NZ_PVWO01000665.1 GCF_003003845.1 Chamaesiphon polymorphus CCALA 037
CTTGGACTTTAGTTCACGTTCGGCTTCAGATGTTGACGATCCCTTGTCAAATTGTGATTCAAAGTAGCAATATCGATTATACCAAGCCGATCGACACAGATTTTCAAGTTTGTTGCCTAACTCCAGCCGAGCGAGATTGGGAGCGGTTTATCGCTACAATTATCCGGCACGGTAAAGGTCGAATCGTCCTCAATGCTGAAGTTTACTGTCGAGGGATATTATCTGGAAAGTTTCAGGGTACGTATGTTGCACTCAAACATAAAAGTTAGTAATCGATCGATATTTAAAAATGGCACAGCAATTTAAAACTTTTCAATCTGTCAGCGATGCTTATAAATTACTAGTAGATTTAGGAGCACCCGATCGATTGATTCAGCATGTTAAATTGGTCGGAGAAGCTGCTGAAATTCTCATTCTATACTTTCAACAGCTCGATCTTAAATTCAATCGAGATTGGATTCGATTGGGTGTGGCTTTTCATGATGTCGGGAAAATTTTATATCCATCAGAATTAGTCGATAAAGGAAATCGACACGAAGCCGCAGGCGAACTGCTATTACTATCCAAAAATATCGATCCTAAAATTGCCCGTTGTTGTCGATCGCACGCACAATGGCAACAAATTGAGTGCGATCTTGAGGAATTAGTTGTTGCACTTGCCGATAATTTGTGGAAAGGAAAACGCAATACCAAACTAGAAGAACGGGTAATTACAAAAGTTGCCCAGATACTCAGTCGAGATTATTGGGATATGTTTGCAGGTTTGGACGATAAATTTGAAGAAATTGCGGCAACAGGCGATCGCAGGCTCGCGCGGAGTATGTAAAGATCGATCCACATTGCTCGCAATCTTTAGCTCAATCCAGCTACTTTCGTTCAATTAAATCGATCGTGGGATGATGAGATGTCACCAACAAATCGAGAGCGGCAAGGCTTTGAGGTTGATAACGAACGTGAGCATCTACAAACAAACCAATCACTTCGGCAATGATGTCTCGAATTTGTCCTTCTGGTTGAGTTGCGGGAAAATCTAAAAAGGCAGTACCACTAGTCGAATCTAACGGATGGACGATCGAAAAATGGTTGGCTCCTGCTACCAATAGCAAGTATCGATCGTTTCTACCGCCTGCCATCGCCTCAAAGGTGCGCGAAATTGGCGTTGTCGGCTGCTCCCACGTCAAGCCATAACTGTTACTACTATTGGCAATTACACCATCGCAGGTGCCCCCAATTAACATTATTGGTAGCGCATCCGGTACTGGTAGAATGGTGCCAGAGGCATATCCTAACTGCACGATCGCGGCAGTATGGGCACCATAAGCAAAGGCAGCTACAACTTGCGGGAAAAAATCTGGGCTGGCACTTTCAATTGCGACTCTACCTCCAGCAGAATGTCCGCCTAAAATTACCTGTTGCAAGTTCAATAAGCCTGCCAAAACTTCCTCGGAGTTCAAACCATCTAAGGCTGTGAGTAATGCAGGTAAGGCAGAGGCGGAGGGAGCCTTACCATAGTTATCTGGAGCCATACTGCTAATATCTACACCAGGCGTCAGCCCTACCATTCCTGGCAGATTTTGAGCCACCCAGTCAAAAGTCACTACCACCAATCCGCGCTCTACCAATTTTGTTGCCAACCATTGATATCCGGCTGCGCTACAGTTAATGCCACCGAACAAAATAATAACTGGAAAAGGAGCATATCGATCGTCAGCCGGAATCGCACCCATACTATTATTTGCTAAGGCATCATCTGACATCCGAGCTGGATAGAAAACTTTGAGCTGAATCGTGTCATATGGGGCGGTAGCACCTTCAACTTTGACAGCCTGAAACAATGCACGAACGATCGTCATATCAAAATTTCAACTACTTAATTTTAGTTATTGAGATGATTTTTACAGTGGATTTACAGCTCTGAGTGATTAAATAATTGTAACTTAATTATCTAGACTGGCTAATCAGCTTATCGATCGAAATTCTCATTCCTAAAATCATCATAAATTCACGATCGAATCAGAATTAACTCTGAAACGACAAAACACTGATGACAACTGAAGGAATTTCTTGGAATTGAACGAATCTAGATATACAAATAAAGAGCGATCGGACATAGGCGATCGCTCTTTATTTATTATCTTTAAAAGATTGTTATTTTAAATAGTGAGGAAACTTTGCTGGCTTGAAAAGTTACATGCGCACTCTTTGTAGAGTCTGTAACTGGCACAGTAGGTGCTCGACTTCGGCTTGAAGTTCGAGGAATTTTTCTTGACGATCGGCTGGATATAGAGCCTTGGTCAATTTTGCAACTTGCAGATCGTGTTCTGATGTAGCAGATTCGATCGATCTAGAAACTTCTAATGTAACTGGGCTGAGAGACATAGCTTTGGATAGTTATTTATACTTACTCACACTCAAGGCAATTGTATCCCGGATTTCACCATTTTAGGGTTTTGGGTTGTGGAGATTTCCGAACTATTTACCAATGCTCCATTTGGGAGGGGCTATGCCTACGAAATGTGGATTCTTTTTCTCTGACGAGTCGATCGAGAGATTGTTC
>NZ_PVWO01000666.1 GCF_003003845.1 Chamaesiphon polymorphus CCALA 037
CGATCACACCCTGTCTACCTGCCTTTTTCCACGCCATTAGAGCGGCTGCTTGATGGGGATATGGTTCGAGGTTGAGCTGCGAATCTAGTTCGATCGAGGCAAAAGCTTTGGCTTTATCGATAAAGTCGGTATTATCTTGCTGGAGTGCTTCGATGACTTGGCGATAATTAATTCCTGGTATCCGAAATTTCTCGACACGATCGTCCCACGTTGCATACTCCATCCAGCCTCTACCCTTTGGTGGTGGATGTAGTAACAATGTTCCGCGATCGTAGCTCAGAGTTGGCACTCTTGCCATAAAAATTGCTCAAAGGTAGGCACACCTTATGGTAGCAGGGGAAAGGGGTGGATGGGTGGATGGGTGGATGAGTAATGAGTAATGAGTAATGAGTAATGAGTAATGAGTATTGGGTAAATGAGTGGATGATAGGTAGATGAGTGGATGAAATGGTGCCGACAACCCAATCCTGTCAATCCTCAAATCCTCAAAATCCTGATAAAAAAGGATACCTAATAAATAGGTACCCCGAATGGATAGCAATTAATTAATCAGTTGAAGCTAAAACTTAAACTCGACGGAGGTTGAGTAATTCTTTAGGCGAAGCGAGCAGATCGATCGCGACGAAGAAGATTTTACCTTGAGGATCGAGCAAGAACCGCCAAGCAATGTTCATACCAACACTGGCACCAAACCAAGGAGTTTGAACTTTACCTGTAACTTTGATTTGAGTGTAACCATCATCGATCGGTTCGACGACACCGCGTTCTGGTAACATCTTCAAGCCTACGCATTCTTCACGCATGTAAGTGAGAATCGCCGCTTGTCCGACAACTGGAGCTTGGAAAGGAGGTTGCAGCGCACCTTCTTCTGCAAATAAACTCGATGCTGCCATGAAGTCAAAGGCATTCATGTTGTCGATGTAGCTGAGTACTGTATAGTTATCTACACCCTCGATCGCTGCGCGCGAGCGATCTGCAAAAGCACGGGGAGTAACTGAAGGTGCTTCGCGTTTGTCATAATCTTGACCGCGTGCTGGGTCGTAACCCATGTTTACTACAGTGTTACGTAGTACCGTGATTTGTTGACCTGCATCGAGTCCTTTGATTGTTTCGAGTAAAGCACTCGCTTCAGGAGAAGCCTGATAACCATCGGGAATCGGTGCTACCAAACCCTGTTTCATCATTTGTCCTAATTCATACCAAAATCCTAGTTTGGTATTCATCCGGAATGATGTAAAAGTCCGACAAATTGGGGTGTCGGTGTGCATTGCCAAGTCGGTCATGACTTGAGTCTGTGCCGCAGGCTGCATCGCTTTAATCTCATTTAACAGTGGTTGTGCCAGTGCCATACTTGCCGAACCAGTTGCCGCTGGAGTAATTGTAACTCCCATCTCAGTGTAAGCGTACCAAAGTAAGGCTAATTGATCTTCAACGCTGAGTTGCTCGAACGCTGCGGTGACGGCAGGCACTGCATCAGCAACTAACGTGTTGGAAAAAATTGATTGCGCAGACTTGAGTGAGATTGACATACTTTATTAAAATTTATGTAATGGATAAGTTGATGCTTGTCAGGGTTAGTTAACAAAACTTAACGATTTGTTACAATACTATAACGGGGCTAGCCTAAAAAGCAAGCTATCCAAATTCACACGGCAGAGCTACCAGAGATTTATGATATGTTTTTGGCTTTATAGGCTAGATACGTTGCAAAGGACAGGCGATCGATGACTCACATATTCCAACTTAAGAACAGCGTATCATTACAAGTAACCATCGCGATCGTGGGAGTCTGGGCAATTAGCTTATGGAAATGCGTTCAGATCCGACTTGACACTTTGCATCCAATTTTGTTCGTTTGTCTGTTTATCTGGCAAACCTGGCTCTATACAGGGCTATTTATCATCGCGCACGATGCCATGCATGGAAGTATCTATCCTTCTCCAAAAGTCAATCGTGCGATCGGACAGTTCTGTTTGTGGTTTTATGCAGGCTTTGACTACCCACAACTATGCGCCAAACATCACCAACACCATAAGTACCCTGCTAGCGATCGAGATCCCGACTTTCACAACGGAGAAGCAAAACATTTTTGGGGCTGGTTCGGACATTTTGTCAGCGAACATATCACTTGGCGGCAAGTAATAACTATTATCTCGATGTATGCAACTGGCGTAGCCATCTGTCACTATTTTTTCCCCCAGCCGTTGTGGTGGCAAGCTGTGAATCTGGCTTGTTTTTGGGTATTTCCGTCGCTGGTGAGTTCGCTCCAGCTATTTTACTTTGGGACATATCTACCGCATCGCGAACCCGTTGGCGGCTATATCGAGCCACACCGCGCGGAGACAATCCCGCGATCGCGTTGGTGGTCATTAATTAGTTGCTATCATTTCGGCTACCACCGCAAACACCATGAGTCGCCGCAGATTCCTTGGTGGCAGTTGTATGAGTAGGCTTTAGGCTTTAGGCTTTAGGCTTTAGGCTTTAGGCTTTAGGCTTTAGGCTTTAGGGGAAAGGGGAAAAGCTTTGGGTTTTGAACGAACTGCGTTCTTTTTTTA
>NZ_PVWO01000667.1 GCF_003003845.1 Chamaesiphon polymorphus CCALA 037
AGATATATCTCAGCCTGCTGGCAACGATCGTAGATCTTTACCCCACCCCAGCCCTCCCCTTTATAAGGGGAGGGCTGGGGTGGGGTAAAGATCTACGATCGTTGCCAGCAGGCTGAGATATATCTAAACCTCCTGGCTCGATCGTGTGGGGATAAATTAGACGCCGACGGGGGCTTTGCTTTGTAGATCGGGACGCGCACCGTTAGCAGCTAGAGCTTCGCCTTCAATAAAGGAGCGTAGCATCCAAGCCATTTCTTCGTGCTGTTCCATCAATCCAGTCAAGAAGTCGGCGGTACCTTCGTCATGATATTCTTCGCTGCAACTATCGATGTGCTCGCGCATGTTACGCACGATTTGCTCGTGATCTTCGACTAAAGCAGCTACCATGCCAGTTGCCATGGGGATGTTGCCAGGATGTTCGCCTAGAGATGCGTATTCTAGGAATCCTTTCATGGTACCGACGGGGTAACCACCGAGCGCGCGAATCCGTTCGGCGATCGCATCGATATTGGTGGAAATAGCTTCGTATTGTTTATCCCAAAGTTCGTGAAGGGAGATAAACTGAGGGCCAACTACGTCCCAATGGAATTTTTTAGTTTTGACTACTAGAAGATAAGAATCTGCCAAATTATGATTGAGTAAATCGATTACCCCTACGCGTTGCTCGTCAGTTAAGCCAATATTAATCGGACGCATGTTTTTTGTCTCCAAGTATATTTATTTCGTGAGTCTAGAAGGCACATTCATCAGTACAACAGCAAATTTGTTGTTCGATCGCGTGCCAGAAGCTACAATGTTCGATCTGGTTTGGCCTTGTAAATAAATTCAAGGCACAGAAGAACTTTTGCTGCTATTTTCCAAAGAAGTTTTTAACCTTGTCGGCAATGTTATCAGCGTTATTTTCAGCCCGATCTTGGTTGCGATCGACTGCATCTTTGGTATAGTTCAAGCCATGGTTGACCTTATCTGTAACTTCTCCAGGCCGATCTTGGATTGGTGTTTGTGCCTTACCGATTTCTTCCTTAACGGAGTCTTTTATTTGTGATGCTTTGTCGGCTACTTGCTCGGAAACACGATCGTTACTAGTACCTAGTAATGGAGCAGCAACTGCAACATCGACGCCGAGGATGACACCTTGCCAAACCATAGTAAGTAGCAATAACCCACCGATTAATTTTGTGAATTGTTGCTGGATATTACTAACTAAACGATCGATCTTGAAGTTCATGGCGTTGAATTCATCTGTGGGTTTCACCCTCTAGTTATACTAAGGATTAAGCCATCGATATATCACTCAACAGACGGATTTGCAACTTTTAAGAGATCGCCAAAATCTCTGTCGATCGACAGAGGGGTCACGTCAATTCTCTAAATTAAGGATCTAAATTCCCAGTGGAGTAGATGAGTGGATGAGTGGATGGGTGGATGGGTGGATGGGTGATAATTGGATGGTTAGAGAGTAACGACAACCTCATCCTGTTAAACTTTTAATCCTTAAACCCCGATCTTTGCTTATTCTTCACGCTGGCGTTGGCGGACGTATCCAGCGATGCCACGTTGAGAATGTTTGATAAAATCACAGATTTCTTTTACTAAATCTGCATCGAATTCAGTTTCTAATTTTGCCAAAGCTTCAGGAATGAGTAAATTCGATTGATACAAGATTCTAAAAGCACGTTTGAGTGTCAATCTTTCTTCAGATGTCAATCCCGCTCGCCGCAAACCAACTGTATTCAAGCCCATCACTTTATTGAGCGTGGTGCTGCGCGTCATGCAAAAGGGGGGAATATCTTTCTGAGCGGCTGAACCGCCAGCCATCATTACCAATCTGCCAATTCTGACAAATTGATGTACCAGACAATTACCGCTGATAAAAGCGCGATCGCCAACTTCTACATATCCAGCCAAAAGTGCCCCGTTGGCGACGATAATATCATTACCGAGTTGGACGTTATGCGCTAGGTGACTGTTGGCCATTAGGAGGCAATTATTGCCTACTTGAGTAACCGATCCGGCTTTAGTTCCACGATGGATCGTTACGCCTTCTCTGATGCTGCAATTATTGCCGATGTTGACATAACTCGGCTCGTCTTTAAATGCCAAATCTTGAGGTGTATCGCCGATTGTGACATTACTATGAATGTGACAATTTTGCCCGATCGAGGTGTAGGGTAGAAGCGTAACGTGGGCGTCTAAAGTACAATTATCCCCAATTTCGACATCGTGTCGAATGTAGCAAAATGGACCGATCGAGACATTAGTACCGATTTTAGCTCCAGGTTCGATCGCTGATGTGGAATGGATCTGCATGGATGGGGATGAGAGCGTATTGCAGCAAATATTATACCTGACTGGCGCACCATAGGGGTGGATGGGTAGATTAGTAGTCGAACAACGATCGGATCGCACCTCAGATCGGTACCATCATCCCCTCCGCCAGCGGCAAACTTTAATCGCGATCGATGCTGCTTTGCATTTGTTTGGAGGCGCGATAAGCGTCTGCCATTCTGCCAAAGTTGATTTTAAATTCTTGCCACCCTAGCAGACTACCTT
>NZ_PVWO01000668.1 GCF_003003845.1 Chamaesiphon polymorphus CCALA 037
GTATTAGTGAATGCCGAGACTTTACCCACCCCGCCCGTTGGGCACCCCTCCTCGGAGGGGATTTTTAATGGAGAATATGAGTAAATAGGTTCGAGCGATCGAGCATTATGGGTGGGCAGTTTTAAAGAAGCCTAATGAACTATTTTTCTCCAGATTATTTCACCGCTCGCTCGCGGTGGCAAACGGCAGCAAGCCTGCATAACGCGCGGATACAGTCTTATGAAATCGATGCGCCATCGCCGAATGATAAACCATTGTCGATCGATGTGGCGATTTTTGGCAATCCTTCAGCCAGTAAAGCCTTAGTTATTTCTAGCGGCTTGCATGGGGTCGAAGGCTTATTCGGTTCGGCGGTACAATTAGCCACGATCGATCGCTATTTTACAACCCAGCAATTACCAGCCGATCTCCAGATCGTGACGATTCACATCCTCAATCCTTTTGGTTGTGCGTGGTATCGCAGGTGGAATGAAGAGAATATCGACCTCAATCGTAATTTTCTGCTGGCTGATGAGGCATATAAAGGTTGTCCGCCTGCTTATCCATCGCTAGATAGTTTTCTCAACCCACGCACCCCACCATCCAGACTCGAACCTTTTCTGTTAAAGTCTCTAGGTTTAATCGCGCGATATGGCATGTCCGCGCTCAAAAATACTCTCCCTGTCGGACAGTACGACTACCCCAAAGGTTTATTTTTTGGCGGTAATGCACCCGCTCGCACTCAAGAAATTTTAGCAACTCATTTGCGAAGCTGGTTGGGAGCGTCACAACAGGTAATTCATCTCGATTTACATTCCGGTTTGGGGAAATGGGGGACTTACCAACTGTTTGCTGAAATAACTAGAGATTCGCCCCGTTATCGATGGTTATCGGAGCAATTTATGGGTCGAGCAGCTCCCGTAGCAAATCGGTTGTTGACGATCGATCCAGACGATTTAGTCTATCAGTCGCGTGGTACATTCGGTCGCTGGTGTCAGAATGAATTTACCGATTTGACCTATGATTTTATCCTCGCTGAATTTGGTACATACCCAATGCTGCGCGTCCTCAAAGCACTCCGAAACGAAAATTGTGCTCACTGGTGGGGGCAACCAAAAGATCTATCTTTTGACAGAGCAAAACAAGAATTAATCGAAGTTTTTGTGCCCAAAAGCGATCGATGGCGAAAAATAGTCCTCGATCGAGGTGTGGATTTGTGCTATGCCGGAATTAATGCTTTGCAATCCGATCCAGCATAACTCTACGAGCGATAAATTTTATCATGTTGAAGTCGATCGGCGATCGGTGTTAGGTTAATCAAAAGACGATCGAGAGATTATATATCGCTCGATCGCCGAAATTTAGCTATTGTATTTCTGCGCGATCTAAGATTACCAATCTAGGATTTTTTTGGAGATTTAATTTCATGGCAGCATCAACACCTCTTCATGGCAACGAACTAATCGATTGTGCTAAAGCTAATGCCAAAGATGGCATCGAAGCAGCCGCTAATCTATGTGGATATAGTGGCGATATCGAAACTTTCGAGCGAGAATTACACTTGGCAGCGCAACATATGGGTATCAAACTTGAAAGCTTCCAAGATTTAGTTAAAACAACCGAAGTTCCCAAACCGATCGGGATTGAAGTTGCTCCAGATACTTCGACAGAATTGTAAGTTTAAAGGCTGATTCTATCCAGCTAAATCAACCTGGGATTTTTAATTTTTGGTCGATCGATATTACAGCACTGGTTTCTAAAACATGGCACCTAAAGTCCCCGACTGTCTTGTCTCGCTAAACCGTCGGGAGACCCGACGAGCGCGAGCCGCTTCTTCAAGAAGTCGGGGACTTATAGCGTATGTAGGGCAGTAGCCGCATAATAATAGGTTGAGCAATATCGTCAATTTTTACGCTCCCACCTAGATTTATGTCAATCGCGATCGCTGGAGAACGCAGTGGTGTGGGCAAAACCACCATCACCTTAGCCCTACTTGCTGCCCTCAAACGCAGACAGCAGACGGTACAATCCTTTAAAGTGGGGCCAGATTACATCGATCCGATGTTTCATTCGTATGTGACAGGGCGAGCCTGTCGAAATCTCGATCCGATTTTAACTTCACCAGCCTACGTGCGGCATTGTTTCGATCGCCACAGTCAGACAGCCGAGTGCGCCATTGTCGAAGGGGTAATGGGATTATTCGATGGAGCTTCGGGGACGACGGATGCGGGAAGTACGGCGCAGGTTGCCAAATTGTTAAATGTCCCCGTTGTCTTAATACTCAATTGTAGTAGCACCTCCCGATCGATTGCCGCGATCGCGCATGGTTATCGGACTTTCGATCCAGAACTTCAAATTGCGGGTGTAATTCTCAATCGAGTCGGCAGCGATCGCCACCTCGAATTGCTCACTGCTGCCCTTTTACCGCTCCATCTCCCCATCTTGGGCGTACTCCGGCGACGCGACGACATTAGTCTCCCCGATCGCCATTTAGGGCTGATTCCGGCAGGGGAATTGACCGATCTCGATCGAACACTCGATCGACTTGCCGATATCGGCGAAACTT
>NZ_PVWO01000155.1 GCF_003003845.1 Chamaesiphon polymorphus CCALA 037
ATCGATATTTTTCCGGTGGCGGCGGAGTTACCCGTGCGGTTGGAGTGGTTTGGCGATGAGTTGGATAAGTTACGAGAATTCGATCCGAGTACGCAGCGTTCGCTCGATAAAATTGAGAGTCTGGTATTGACTCCGGTGAATTTTGGGACGATTTTTGGGGAAGATAACACGCAGGCGCGGTACTCTTTACTAGATTATTTACCAGATAATTGTGTGGTGGCGATCGATGAATTCGATCGCGCTCAGGCGCATAACGATCGCTGGTTTGAGTATATTCAAGAAGAATGGGAGACTTTACCAGACGGGACGCCAGTTTGGCATCAACAGTTTAATAATAGCATCGCTAAGATTGCCGAAAGATTTAGTTATTTAAAATTGGATGAGTTGGTAATTAGTGGTGAGGGATTAAATCTAGCCTGTCGATCGATTCCAACTATTCCCCATCAGTTCGCCAAAATTGCCGAAACGCTGCGAGGATATCACAAACAAAGTTATTCGAGTTGGTTGGTGTCCGCACAACCTTCGCGATCGGTATCGTTATTACAAGAACACGATTGTCCCGCTCAATTTGTCCCCAATCCGCGCGACTTTCCGGCGATCGATAAGTTACAAATTCAGCATACGGCAGTAGCGATTAAATATTCGGGTGTTGCAGAATTAGAAGGATTTATTCTGCCGACATTTCGGATGGTAGTAGTTACCGATCGCGAGTTTTTTGGACAGCAATCTTTAGCGAGTTTTAGTTACGTTCGCAAGCGGCGTCAGGCAGCATCCAAACAAGTCGATCCGAATAAGTTGCGCCCTGGCGATTATGTAGTGCATCGCAATCATGGTTTAGGGAGATTTATTAAGTTTGAAAGCATTCAGACTGACGATACATTACGCGACTATCTAACGATTCAATATGCCGATGGCTCGCTGAAAGTTCCCGCAGATCAAGTAGGTGTATTATCGCGATTTAGACAGGCGGCGGGTGCCAAACCAGAACTAAATAAATTATCGGGGCAAGCTTGGGAAAAGACCAAAGCAAAAGTCAAGAAGTCGATTAAAAAGTTAGCATTTGACTTGCTCAAACTCTACGCCGAGCGATCGCAAAAAGAAGGCTTTTCGTTCCCGCCTGATGCGCCGTGGCAACAAGAATTAGAAGACTCATTTCGTTATCAGCCGACACCAGATCAATTAAAAGCAACACAAGATGTCAAACGCGACATGGAAAGCGATCGACCGATGGATCGGTTAGTGTGTGGCGATGTCGGTTTTGGTAAAACTGAAGTAGCAATTCGGGCGATCT
Source organism: Chamaesiphon polymorphus CCALA 037 (assembly GCF_003003845.1). Taxonomy (GTDB): domain Bacteria; phylum Cyanobacteriota; class Cyanobacteriia; order Cyanobacteriales; family Chamaesiphonaceae; genus Chamaesiphon; species Chamaesiphon polymorphus. Next base: position 1,292 of record NZ_PVWO01000155.1, read on the forward strand.
TTAAAGCAGTTACTACTGCCAACAAACAGGTGATATTTCTGGCACCGACAACAATTTTAACCCAGCAACATTATCATACGCTCAAAGAAAGATTCGCACCCTACCCAATTAATATCGGACTACTCAATCGCTTTCGGACGGCAGAAGAACGTAAAGATATTCTCCATCGGCTCAAAACTGGCGAACTAGATATCGTCATCGGTACCCATCAACTATTGAGTAAAGAGTTAAAGTTCAAAAATTTGGGCTTATTAACGATCGACGAAGAACAACGATTTGGTGTCAATCAAAAGGAGAAAATTAAGACTCTCAAAAGTCAAATTGATGTATTAACACTCTCCGCTACACCCATTCCGCGTACCCTATATATGTCTCTATCTGGCGTGCGCGAAATGAGCTTAATTACCACGCCACCACCCTCGCGCCGCCCGATCGCCACTCACTTATCGCCGTATAAAATTGACGCGATCGCGACAGCAATTCGTCAAGAACTCGATCGCGGCGGACAGATATTTTATGTAGTGCCAAAAATCGAAGGCATCGAAGAAACTGCTGGCAAAATTCGCGAACAAATTCCATCTTGTCGGATCGCGATCGCCCACGGCCAAATGGACGAAGCAGAACTAGAATCGACGATGTTAACCTTTAGTAATGGCGATGCCGATTTACTAGTTTGCACGACAATTATCGAATCGGGTTTAGATATTCCCCGCGTAAATACCATCTTAGTTGAAGACGCCCATCGGTTTGGATTATCTCAATTATATCAATTGCGCGGACGCGTCGGACGCGCCGGAATTCAAGCTCACGCCTGGTTATTTTACCCCAAGGAATCAACACTATCCGAGACAGCCAGACAGCGGTTAAAAGCGATCCAGGAGTTCACTCAGTTGGGTTCTGGTTATCAACTCGCCACTCGCGATATGGAGATTCGCGGCGTCGGCAATTTGTTAGGTGCAGAGCAATCGGGACAGATGGATGTAATCGGCTTTGACTTGTATATGGAAATGCTGCAAGAAGCCATCAAAGAAATTCGCGGACAAGAAATTCCCCAAGTCGATGATACCCAAATCGATCTCAAAGTTACGGCGATGATTCCTGCCGATTATATTGCCGATTTGGAGCAAAAAATGAGTGCTTATCGCGCAGTTGCCGCCGCCGATACCCAACAAGAATTGACAAATATTGCCGCCGAATGGCACGATCGATATGGCGAAATTCCCAAGCCAGCTCAACAATTATTCCGCATCGTCGAACTCAAACAAATTGCCAAACAACTCGGCTTCAGTCGGATTCGTCCTGATGGCAAACAGCACGTTATTTTAGAAACACCAATGGCGGAACCAGCCTGGAATTTACTGGCTGAATATATTCCTGACAATGCTCGATCTCGTTATGTCTATAGTACGGGCAAGGTGACGGCAAGAGGCTTGGGTGTGTTGCGTCCCAACGAGCAGGTGGAAATGTTAATTGAGGTGTTGAGCAAGATGCAAGGGGTATTGATGTCGGGTGTCTCGACTTAATTGAATGTTCTTAGTTGGCAACCGCCCTGAAATGAATTTGCGGATGCATTTCCGGTCGGGTTTCCCGACCATGGAAATGCACCAAGCAGCGGTGCGCGCTCGTCGGGTTTCCCGACGGTTTAGCGTAACAAGACACGGGCTAAGAGCGAAAGTTCACTAAAGTGAACTAATACATTAGTATGTGTCGAGAATTAATACCAAATCTTTAAATTACGGCTATAGCGGATGCGCGCACCTCGGCTTTGCCGCACTAAGTAGATCTTTACCCCCTTCTAACCTTCTCTTGAAAAGGGGAGGGCAGGGTGATTTTATACATCAGAATAAAAATCTTTCAGTTCACTTACAGCAAATTCCATTCAAATGAATATTGATAGTTATTAAGATAAGCATTAAACAACAGTTCTTGCCACAGAGAATTGTGCCGTTGCTGATTCTAAATGCTTGATTAAAGTAGGTTGAGGTAATGGCCCAATTAGATGATACCAGGGTAGAATTTGACTGGTATCCCAAGTTTGATGAACGTAAAAATCTAGATCTGGAACCTTGCCCCGTAACTCTTTGAATGCGCGCCGAAAACTGCCGATCGAATCGCCATAATTGCGGGTAAGTTCGAGTAGATACGATAATCGACGATCGCCTCTAGAAATTATTGCTTGAATTACCGACCAATTATAACTTTCAGGCCGAAAATCGATGCCATTGGGCGTCAGTTGTTTTTGCAGTAACTTCAATCTTTTATCGGCTTCTTTATTTACTCCAAACCACTGAAAAGGCGTGTGAGCTTTGGGCACGAATGTACTGCATCCAAAAGTTAGACGTAATCCTGGCACGGCTTTTTTAAGCGATCGCAACATTGCCACCGTCTCATCGATGTCATTATTCTCTTCACCTGGAACACCTGCCATCCCGTAGAGTTTCAATCCTTTCAAACCGCCTGCTTTCGCATTAGCCGCAGCTTGAAATATTTCATCGGTTTCGAGCTTTTTATTGACGATCTTCCTCATCCGTTCCGAGCCACTTTCAACTGCAATTGTTAGCGATTTACTATCGCGCTTGGCTAAGATTTCCGCTAATCTAACCGTCACGGTATTCGTGCGGACTGAGGATACACTCAAGCGGACATCATCATACTTGGGTTGGGCGAGATGTTCGAGTAATGCTGGAAACTCTGGATGTTGAGTCACCGATGCGCCGAGTAACCCCAAGCGATTGGTTACCTGTAAACCTGTATCGATCGCCGGAATTAACGATTCTTCGACATTGGCAACTCTAAATGGTAGCGTCAGATAGCTTGCCAAACAAAATCGACACATTTCGGGGCAACTGCGAACGACTTCGACCATAAAAATACTTTCCCATGCAGCTTTTTCGGTAACGACACTGGAAACAGATAGTGTATTGCCGCGATAGGTTTGTTTGGTAATAGTTGCCGGAATATTACTATCGATCGGGACGATACGTTCGATTAAGTCTTCATCATATTCAACCCGATATAAACTTGGAGTATAAATCCCAGGTATTTGCGCCAAATGTTTGAGCTTCGTCAGGCGATCGGCTGTTCTTACTTGTTGATAGGCTGTAATAAAATTACCTAATAAATCTTCTCCATCGCCTACTAAAATCAAATCGAAGAAATCGGCAAAAGGTTCGGGATTCGCGCTTAAGACTGGCCCTCCACCGAATACGAGTGGATCGTTATCGTTGCGATCGCTACTTCGTAAGGGTATTTCTAGTGACTCTAATAAATTGAGAATATTGACATAATCTAATTCCCAAGATAGCGAAAATCCTACTAATTCTGGCGATCGAGGTAAGGACTCACGGACGTCTGTAAATAACCGACAAACATCTACATCCGATCGCATGGCTAAAGTTGCCCACACCACCTGATATCCCAAGCTCGTAATTCCAACTGTATAAGTATTGGGAAAAGCAAAGATCGTCGGAATTGCCTCTGGTTCTGGCACAGCGGGAGTGAATAAGAGGTGTTCGGAGTTGAAGACAGGGTTGGACACGGGATAGGAGTTGGGAGTTAGGAGTTAGGAGTTGGGAGTTGGGAGTTGGGAGACTCAAAGAGGGAGGAAGAAGCATTGGAGACAGAGCGGTTGTCTAAATCAGGAGCGGGAAACTTGGAACGCAGTTCCAAAACCTCAATTAAACCGAACTCTTCACTCCCTGTCTTGTCTTGACGCACACAAACGGGAGGGAACCTCCCGTTCGATGCGTCGCTGTCTCGCTAAACCGTCGGGAAATCCGACGAGCGCGAGCCGCAACTCCCCACTCCCAACTCCCCACTTTGTTTAAGCTTTGTTACCTTGTGTCTCAAAGATGACGAAATTTGCCGAAAATGAGTGCGATAGCTAATTGTGGCTGCATCGTTTTTAAAAACCAGTTACTCCAAAATAGGAAAAGTAATTATGGCACTTCAACGTGGTTCAAAAGTTCGCGTCCTCCGGAAGGAATCTTTCTGGTTCCAAGATGTCGGCAGCGTCGTATCGATCGACCAAAGCGGCATTAAGTATAACGTGATCGTGCGTTTTGATGAAGTTAACTATAGTGGCTTCAGCGGTACCTCTGGTGGCGTCAACACCAATAACTTCGCAGTTAGCGAGTTACAGGAAGTCTCTGCACCAGCAGCCAAAAAATAAGCTACGCGTTGGCGTAGCCTCTCGTTACGAGAATTGCGGCAACTAGGGCGGGTCATCGTTCCATCCTAATCTCGGTTAGGATAGACCCTAGCCCAAACCCTAGTTACTAGTCTAACCACTAATGCCAGAATTACCTGAAGTTGAAACAGTTCGTCGAGGTCTAGATCGGTATACACTCGATCGAGCGATTACTGGCACTGAAGTCTTATTACCACGCACGATCGCGCATCCCGAAACGCCTGAAGAGTTTAACTTTGGACTCCAGCATACCAAGATTAAAACTTGGCATCGGCGCGGCAAATATTTATACGCAGAATTGGTCTCCAAGGACTTACAACAGCCTGCTGGCTGGTTGGGAGTGCATTTACGCATGACGGGGCAATTGCTATGGGTAGAGAGCCATACAGAGATGCACAAGCATACCCGCGTCAGATTATTTTTGGGCAAAGATTGGGAAATTCGGTTTGTAGATCAGCGCACATTCGGACAGATGTGGTGGATTCCCCCTAGCAAGCTACCAGAACAAGTGATGACGGGGATGGGTAAACTAGGGCCAGAACCTTTCGATCTGGCGTTTACTCCCGAGTACTTTGCCGCTAAACTTCAGAAGTCCCAGCGCAATATCAAAACCGTCATCCTCGATCAAAACTTAGTCGCAGGATTGGGAAATATCTACGCCGACGAAGCGTTATTTCTAAGCAAAATTCATCCGAATACTCCCGCCAACCAGCTCGCGATTGCTCAGATCGAACTGTTACGCAACTCAGCCATCAAAGTCCTCCAAACCTCGATCGAGCAGGGTGGCACCACTTTTAGCAATTATCTCAATGTCCAGGGCACCAACGGCAATTACGGTGGCATGGCATGGGTTTATAATCGTACCAAGCAACCATGTCGAGTCTGTGGTACTCCGATCGAAAAAATTAGATTGGGGGGTAGAGGCACGCATTATTGTCCTCATTGCCAAGGCACCGAGCCAGCCTAATACCGAAGGCTGGCAATCTTCACCCGATAGGGTAGTTGCGTGAAAATATCTTCAGGTTGGTAGCTGTACCTGGTATTGTCAGTTCTCGATCGACGTGCAGTTATTTCAATGGAAATCATCAAACTACATCAATAGATCGGATAAGCTCTTTTCTATACAGCTTTTGTTTCTGTTTAAATAATTATCAGTAAGATATCTGATTACCAACTTACTTGCAAAGATTATGACTGTCAAAGCTAGAAAAGTCAAACAATTAAATATTAAAATTCCCGTTCAAGAGCTGTCAATACTGGAAACCTTTACCGAGCGATCGGAAAGAACCAAAACAGATGTTATTCGAGAATTCATCAGAGCTTTGCAAGTTGACGCTTAATTTAAACAGACAACCGCTCCAGAAAGTCTCATAAAGCCAGCGGCAATTACCGTGACATAAAATGGGGGCACACTCACGCCAAGCAAACTTGTTACGTCTGTGGCTCCCCAATCGTCACAATTAGATTTCGATACATATTCGATCGCCACAAATAGACACTTAAATTAATTGAGAATTGAGAATTGAGAATTGAGAATTGCGGATGCATTTTTGGACGTTTTTTGTCTTGATGCAGTTGTCTGGATAGGGGCTTTAAACCACTGTTGTGCGGTAAAATAAAAACCAACAATAATCGAATTATTAAAATCGATATTGTTTGTCTCCTACCCATAAACTTACAGGTGTAGCCAAACCCCGATTATCGACTTTGACTTCTACTAATAGATTCCGATTACCAGATCGAGTAGAACTAATATCTGTATTTACACCATCTTTACGATCTTCGGGCATGTAGTAAGTCTCCAAGCCGTAAATAATATTACTGCCATCTGATACGCCGCGAATGGCAATTTTATCTGCCGATAAGTTTGGGGGTAGGTTGGCATCGATCGCGACTGGTTTCCATGCTTGCGGGGTAGTGGCATTTGGAGCAGTTTTCAATAATGTTACGTATACTTGCTGGTTCCGATCGAGATTCGCACTACCTTTTTGACGTTTTAAGTTTTCCCAGCCTGGTAACTTCTTGAGATTATTAAAACTAGAAATATCGTAACTCAAAATTTGATAGTAACCTCTCAGTAGATCGTAAGGATCGACAGGCATAGTTTTGAGAACCACTGTCGTTCCGGTGGCAAGTGCATAAATCGACTGTGCAGCAATACTAGCAATCAGTAAGGATTGGATAAATAAAGGTACAGCCAACCTACCGAAAGGTAATTTCTGATGTGGCTCCAATAGCGGCGGAGCATTTACCAGATCTGGTTCTGCTATCGGCTCCACTGGTTGTCGATCGAGATTTTCCATACTCATAAAACTGACTCCAATATACTAAATATTATCTAAATTTATTCACGATCGACTATATATATCTTCGGTGCGTTATGCTGTCTTGTCTCGCTAAACCGTCGGGGAACCCGACGAGCGCGAGCCGCTGTCGCAGTAACACACCCTACAATTTTTCTAAATTCAACTATCGACTAACAACTCCCAACTCCCAACTAATTCACCTTTGCCTCTCTCAAATTGCGAACGTGCCGCTCGAACCACAAACCGACAGCAATAATTCCAACTCCACAGAGAATAAATAATAATGATTTGGTCATCAGATCGTTTTGAGTCATCAAAAACCAAATAATAATCCTACTAGAAAGCAATCCTAAACCGAACCAAAAAGCACCGCGATCGCTATTTGCTAAACCCGATCGGATCGAACCAATTGTTACAGCCAGTAATAAGCCCCAAAAGATTGCTGGAAATAGCAATAACAGAAAGCTAGGACTAGTGGAGGTGCTAGTCATATCGATCGCACTAACTTGAGCGAAGATCGCGATCGCGAGCGTACAACTGGCGATACCGACTGCTGTTGTCGTTGAATTCCAGGGGTAATGACGAGAATTATTGCGAGATTGCCAGATTAAATACAGCCAAATTCCGGTTGAAATAACTCACCTCTAACGTGGAACATTTGCCCCATTAGAGCCATATTGCCACCCAACATCAAAGCTCCGAGCAATAACAATGCCTGTCCGAATCTTTGCTTGCCACCTACTGGTTCGCGCCACAGATAAAAGCCCAAGATATTGACAATAACAAACGCGCCGAGCAAAATGCCTACCCGCCATTCTCTGGCTAATTGTTGCCAATTGGCCGAAACAAAAGTTAATACCCCGATCCCAATTAATACGCAACCCAAACCCATCAATAAGGTAATCAAACTATTGCGAGATTCGATATCTAGATCGGAAAATTGGTACCGCTGTGCGATTCGATCGTGAATGGTGCGATCGATTAAACCTTCTTGCGCCCATAAATCGGCTTCACGTCGCAATTGGCGACGAAACTTAGTTGGTAACATATATCGACATAGTTGAGTGAAATTTTGGATTGTGGATTGCCCGACGGTGATGCGTGCGACCACTGCTTAGGCGGCGTGCTTTTCTTCGAGATAGGGAAAGGGGGAAAGAATCGAACAATTTCCTTTACCCTTATCCCCATAACCACCTAGCGAATATAACTAGCAACTTGCGTTAAATATATTCGACCACGATCTCGATCGGTTAAAAGCGTAGTTTGTGACAGTTTGTAGATTGGTTATGACTAGGTTACCTCGACCGATAGGTAAAGGGAAAACGGAAAAGGGTAAAGGGTAAAGGGTAAAGCAACCCCTTCCCCCAACATCACTATTTGTGAAATCAGTCCAAAGATAGAGAGAACATAATTGTAAGTAATCCATAATGTGTACGAGGATGAGTAGTGTATTTACCAATCGTCAGGACAATCAATCTGTAAATCGGCAAATTAAGTTTGCCCAATAGTAATAAATTAATCGATCGATTTTTAGCGAATCTAAACGATACATTTCAAATGCAAGTTTCGATTTAGCATTAAGCGTACTGTTGAGATCGATCGGCCCCAATATTTCGATCGAAATTGCTACTAGCAACTTTGCTTTTGAGAATATTAAACAATTCTGTCGATCGATTATTGGCAATCGAGTAAACAGGGGAATTTAATTAAACATCAAATACCATAAGGTTGATGCTGACTAACGCTAACTAGCTTTTAGAGCGGTGTCTGCTCGAAAACTATTTTCAGGGAGGATGTATTATTTTTTGCACTCACTCACTTGTTAACACTCACTCACTTATTAACTTAGATCGATTGCGGGTTTTTCCTGAAGAAAACTAGAGACGATCCATGTAATATCTAAACCGATAATGGAATATTTCACAAACCTATGGATGTCAGACTTATTTATCCCACACGGACATTGTTACCTGTGGAAAACCGAATTAGTAGGATTACATTTAATATCGGATCTGACGATCGCGATTGCCTATTTTTCGATTCCACTGACTTTATTTCATTTCGTTGAAAAACGGGAAGATCTACCGTTTAATTGGATTTTCAGCCTATTTGGGGCTTTTATTATCCTGTGCGGGACTACTCACCTGTTGGAGATCTGGACGTTGTGGCATCCAGTATACTGGCTCTCTGGTACTGTGAAAGCTATGACTGGCATCGTTTCTGCTTATACCGCCGTAGTACTGGTGAAATTAATTCCCCAAGCGTTGCAACTACCGAGTCCAGCGCAGTTAGCAGCGACAAATCAGGCACTAGAGCAGCAAATTCGCGATCGGGAGTTAGTAGAAGCCCAACTTCAACAAGTTAATGATGAACTAGAAGCACGGGTGGCCGCACGGACATTAGAACTAGAAGCCTCAATGCTTTTAACTCAAAACTTGGCCGAACGGATGACACTAGCGACTAATGCTGCGCGAATGGGTGTTTTTGACTGGAACATAGTCGCTGACAAAGTGGCTTGGAACGAATATCATGCGAAAATACTGGGCTATACATTCGGTGCGGCAGAGTACTCCTATGCAGATTGGGAACGACGAGTTCATCTTGAAGATTTGCCCGCAGTCAAAGTAGCAGTCGAACTGGCAATGAATACTGGTACCGACTACTCCGAACAGTATCGAGTAATTTGGCCAGATGGCAGCATCTATTGGATCGATGCATTTGGCAGATTTTACTACAATGATGGTCGGCCAGTACGGATGACTGGCATCATCTGTGATGTTACCGAGCGCAAGCAGACCGAACTGTTCCTCCAAGCACAGACGCTCAAACTCGCCAAAACCACAGCCTTACTCGAACGACGCAATCAAGAGTTAGACCAGTTTGCATATATTGTTTCTCACGATCTCAAAGCACCCCTGCGCGGAATTGCCAATCTCTCGGAATGGATTGAAGAAAGTCTGGCCGAAAACATTGATGCGGAAATCCAAGAGTACCTAAACTTAATGAGATCGCGGGTTGTACGGATGGGATCTTTAATCGATGGCTTGCTCGATTACGCCCGTGTCGGTCAGACTGAGGTAAGTTTGACAACTTTTGCAATTGAAGACTTATTAGCAGAAATTATCGATTCTCTAAATATTCCGGCCAGTTTTAAGTTCGATTTACCCACCAATCTACCGCCGATCGTCACTAATCGCTTACTTCTGAGTCAAGTCTTTGCTAATTTAATCGGTAATGCTTACAAACATCACGACCGCACTGATGGGCACATTCAGATTACCGCACAGCTTCAAGCAGATTTGTGGGAATTTACGGTAACAGATGATGGCCCCGGCATTCCCGCAGCCGATCGCGAGCGGGTGTTTGATATTTTCCAAACTTTAGTCGAGCGAGATCGACAGGGAAATACTGGGATTGGATTATCGATTGTCAAAAAGCTCGTCCACAGTCATGGTGGCGAGATCGCAATTGAATCCGAACTCGGTCGTGGGACGACTTTTCGGTTTACCTGGTCGCAAGGATCGTAGCTTGCAGCAAGCACTTTATTGAAT
>NZ_PVWO01000156.1 GCF_003003845.1 Chamaesiphon polymorphus CCALA 037
TATCTGGCTTTATCCCTGGTATTCTCGCGCCTGCGGGGCCACTCGGTCAAGGTCAACATTTCGCCATGTCTGCGGCGAAGTTGCATTCCGATAAATCATTCCCCTTCACCGTCGGCGATGGTGGTTTGGGCGAGCCATACATTATTAGTGCGATGCAGCATTTCCATACTGCGTTCCCCACGGTAACTAATTTCTTACCCGTCTTGGTGTGGAATGGTTATTCTCAGGAGCATCATAGTATGGTGTCTACCAAGACTAACCAGGAAATGATTAGTTACTGGCAGGGTAACGGATTTGAGGAAGTCATTCTGGTGAATGCCAAGGATTTCGACGATAAGAATCAGACTGGCGAATATGTCGATAGTACGCTGTTCTCGCTAGAAAAACGGTTAGCCTTTACTCAAGCCATCTTAGCTGGTGTGGATAAAGCGGCTAAATCTGCAATGAGTGGTAAATTAACCGTCTTCATTATTAAACAGCTCAAAGGTGCGGGCGTTCACGCGACGGGTTCCAAATCCCATAACCTTTACGCTCACCATACCCTCGATAATGCCGATATTGTCAGCGGATTGAAAAATCGCGCGCTCCATCTCCAAGCCTGGGAACTCGTGCGGACTAATTGCGAACGTGCTGGCGGTGGTTCATCATCTAAAGTAGCTACTACAGAATCAGTATTACCAGTCCCCAGCCTCGGTATGCTCCCCCTCGAAGAATATGCAGCAGGCGAAGCTAAAGTATCTACTACCGCAATGGGGCGATTAGTCGGCTACGTCGGACAACAGGACAAAAACTTCCTCGTCACCAACGCCGATGGGAATGAAGCTTCAGGGATTGCCAATATCAACCAAGCCCTCAAAATCATTCACCCCACCACCGACGATTTATATTTCCAAGCACCAACTGGGCAAGTCTACGAACCCCTAAGTGAAGATGCCTGTGCGGGACTCGCCGCCGGATTAGCTCTGATGGGTGCGCGTACCCTGTGGTGCTCCTACGAATCTTTCGCCATCAATGGTTTACCCATTTGGCAAACCGTCACCCAAGCAATGGCAGAATTGCGTCGCCCTACGCCTTCTACCATCACTCTGTACACCGCAGGCGCACTCGAACAGGGACGCAACGGCTGGACGCACCAACGTCCCGAAATCGAAGCCTACTTCGCCTCGATGATGCGAAATGGTAATGTTTTCCCTGTCTTCCCACCCGATGCGAATAGCATCCAAATCTGCTACGACTGGGCATTAACTACCCAAAATAAAGGCGTAGTCATTACCGCCAGCAAATCGCCCTTGCCCATCCGCACTACCTTTGCCCAAACTCGGCAAGGTTTAGAAGAGGGTGCGGTAGTCTTGCAAGATACTCCTGGCGATAAGCAAGTAGTCTTCGCAGTTATCGGCGACATGACGCTAGCACCAGCATTTGAAGCCGCTGCGTTTTTAAAAACTGAAGGCATCGGCTCGAAAATCGTTTCGATTATCAATCCTCGTCGTCTCTATCGTCCTAGCGATGTCGCCTGGGATACCTGTAGCGAACCAGACGGCGGTTTCCTCTCCGACGCTAAGTTTGCCGAAATCTTCGGTGGCAATGCCCTCATCGGCATCACAGGCGGCGCACCTGCGATGTTAGAACCCGTGATGTTGCGATCGATCTCACCGCGCGATACCTTTGCCTGGAAGCGGGGCGAAACTACTGCCACTGCTGGTCAATTGATGTCATTTAATGGCATCACTGCTGAGGCTATTTGTAAGCGGGGATTAGAGTTGGTAGGTTAAGATTCGATCGATCCCTGTCTCCGTTTGGAGATGGGGATTTTTTAATGCAAATGTTATAATTTTCACAAATGGCAGAGCCTACAGCAGCACAAATGGCGCAGTGTTATTCACTATGCTGTCGATTTACTAACTTCTACTTGTCTATTAATATGGTTCGCCTTGATGAGAGAACCGGAAATATTTTCTTTTTGGCAGGAGAGGAAACCATTGTCACAATATATCCTAATGGTAAGTGGAGATATTTATAATGGACTACCAACAAATGAGTCGTAAAGAGTTACACAACTATGTTCTTGCAAACAGAGAAGATAATGCAGCTTTTTATGCTTATGTGGATTTACTAGATCGAGTAGGGGATTGGACAGAAATGCCACCGCTAAAATCGCCACAAGATTTAGATAACTACCCTGAATTTATCGCTCACATTACTAGGAACTCTAAGCCACTGACTGAGGCAGCAACCGAAATTCAGAGATTACTCAAACAGCTAGAGGAAACAAACCCAGCTACCGATGAAGCAGAAAAAATCGCTTACATTAACATTGCGACTAAGCCAGTACTCAAGCAAAGAGTAATTGCAGCACTGCGATCGAGTGGAGAGAGTGCAATTGATGAACTTGTTTTAGAAGATAAATATCTCAATATTGGGAAAGCAGTACTCAAAGGTTGGATTTCTCCAAAATTATAGTTGAAGCTGCGATCTAGAATCGATCGCCACAGAGCTACATCATCCCCCAGTATTCTGGCTTGACCGAATCTTCCATTGCTACCATCCAGGCGGCGAGATCGAAGCCTGCGGCTACTCGCCAAATTTGCACTTGGGCAAACTGTCGCTCGTTACCGCGACTGACAAGCCAACGGTAGCTCCAATAGCCTAATGCCACCCAGCGTAGATACCGCCGCTTCAGCCAGCGGAGCGGATTCTGTCGAAAAGACTTCAATTCTCCGAGCATAGGTGACTTTTTGCAAAAAATTAATATATCTCAATAATTATGACAAAAATTCGATCGAACTGCCGCTGTCTGCTGTGAATTTAAACAGCGACTCACGATCGCCAGATGTAGTTTAGAATGAGTAGCGGGGAATCGAGCATAGGTATAGACAAAGCAGCATTGTAACTTGGTTCTCGTTGGCGTCGGCCTGTCATTAGCTTGATGCTTGCTATCTCAGCAGCCTTCTCCTGTCTGTGTCGATCTGTTGTAGAGACAAAGGAGCGGAAACCATCTTCAATCGGTCTATGTCTAAAATTGCGAGGGCGTTCGCCCCACCCTAGGCGTAAGCATCCGCTGTGGAGAGAATCGCCTAGTCCTGATGTCTGAGCAGTTAGCGTTTACGGTTAATATGTATCAATCTTCCACCCGCAAAAACTTTTTAGACATTCTAACCGATCCGACAGCGATCGCGATCCTCGGCTCGATCGCGCTTCATGCCATTATTGGCACTGCTTTACCCTTCTTCACCCAACCAGAACCAGAAGGCAAAAAAGCTGGCCCCACTACGGTGAAGGTGGTACAACTAACTCCCAACGAACTGCAACGTATCCCGCAAGCACCACCAACCCCCGTCCCACAGCCTGCTGTCACCCAGCCAGCTCCTACTACTCGCCCATCTGTCGCACCAACAACGCCGCAATTTTCTACCGCGCCACAGACTATCCCCTTTTCACCAATCCGTACGCCGAGTACTAGCAAACCACCATCTGGGAAAAAAGAGCAAAAAGCAGCACAGCAAAAGCAATCCACCTCTGCCATCTTCGATCCCGATGCTGTTTTCCAACCCACCCCAACACCTACCAAGCCACCTACAAAAAAAGGCGATACTCCCAAAAAAACAGTAGCGCAACAATCGCCTCCGCCCAAAACTCAGCCGCAACCTAAAAAAACTACCGCACCAACGCCGCAACCAATTCCCGCGACAGATGATGACGGCACCGATCCTTCAACCACTACGCCAACAACTACCCCCAATACTCCAGCTCAACAACCCCCAGGCTCGCAACAACCAAACACTTCGCCCAACTCTACCACCACAACCACACCGACAACACAGCCACCAACGGGAGGCGCGGGAAATAATAGTGGTAGTGGATACGCACAAGCAGCTTTGGCCAAAGAAATAGAATATCGGAATAAATATCCCGGTCTTGTAGTTTATACACCTAAAGATTTACAGCAACCATATCCGCCCGGAATATCCTGTCCAAAAACTACTAAATCAACGCCGCCCCTGATTGTGTATATGGTTGCTTTTGATAAAGTGCCGGACAACCAGAATAGCAATGTCTTGGGGAATATTACTCCAGATTCGCTCGATGCTACTGCTTTTGCTAATGAAGATACGCCAGAAAATCGCCAGCTAGCGGTCAAAGCTAAAGATGCCGCAATAGTTGCGGCAAACACCGCAGATCGAGACCGACCTATAGCAGATCGAGATAAGAAAGTTCTCTATCAGTACCGAGTAAAATTCGATCCGGAAACGTGTCAATCGTAGGTTCTGGTTATACGCTGTCCTGATATTTCGATCTCAGATGAGATGTGCCGTAATTTACTCGCTTCCACCTGGCCGAGGTGCTGTATCCAGCCGCTAGATCCTGCAACAGTTGCATCATCACTTTATCTATCGAAATACGGGAACACAAAACTTAATTAAAAGTCGTAAGCTCTAGTAAGCATTCATACTTATTAATTAGGTTTTCTTCCCATGTCTAGATATACATTCCAAAAATCGATCGCCGCAGCTCTAGGCGTTGCGGTTGTTAGTGCGGGTCTTTTGGCCAGTATTTCCAGTAACGCTCAAAATGGAACGACTACCACACCTGGAACGACTACTACACCTGCAACCACAACTACCCCTAGCCCCGCAGTTACTCCCGGAACGACTACCACACCAGGAACTACTACCACACCTGCAACCACGACTCCTAGTGGTACTGGGACAACCAAGCCTGCTGGTAAAACGATTGCCAGTATTGCCGCTGGCGACAAAAACTTCTCGACATTGGTTGCTGCACTCAAAGCCGCAGATCTAGTAGATACTTTGTCTGGCACTGGCCCTTTCACTGTATTTGCACCTACTAATGCTGCATTTGCCAAACTCCCTAAAGCGACTCTCGCTAACCTGCTCAAGCCTGCAAACAAAGCACAACTCCAAAAAGTGCTCACCTACCACGTTGTTGCGGGTAACGTTACTTCCAAGACGCTCAAAGCAGGCCCTGTTGCCACGGTGGAAGGTAGTAATGTTACTGTCCGGCTCCAAGGCAAAACGGTAAGAATTAATAACGCTAAGGTCGTCAAAGCTGATGTCAAAGCTAGTAACGGTGTCATTCACGCGATCGATACTGTCTTGTTACCTCAAAACTAATTGCCATCGCGATTAGATTGGGGATGGGTCGGTCGGACAAAATTGACTCGACTACCTCTTTAGATTTTCAACTAGTCGTCAGACGATCTTAAATAATGGCTAATCGCCCGACCTTCAGGCGGCTAGCCATTATTTCGTACTTAAAAGTAAGAAATCTACCAGCTAAATCTCGCCCGATTCTCTCGCACCGAGGCTGTGCCTAACGGCAGGCCCTCGTCAACGCCAACCGATCGACAGATCGTAAAATAATTATTAAACTTTTTAGTTTCAGACTCGATCCTCTTATCTCGTTGGGGAAGCCTCTTGGCAAGAGAATCGAGTGGTTTTCTCGCGTACTGCCAATCGTCAAAGAGGAAATTTACCGACAGATTTTTAGCGAAAGTCGCGATTATAGCTAGATTTGAGGCGATTTACCGCAACTATTTAGCTGGGATAATCTTGCTAAAAGTATCGATCGACTTTAGCAGATTTTAAGAAGTATTTAGTGCCGTGCAGATTAATAATGATGTAAAGTTTTTTGAACATCCCTACTCTTTTTTGGATAGATTATCTATATTGATATCACCAGCTTAAATCGATCCCCGATATGGGATTGACGAAAACATACCAGTTTTAGCCAGTATCCATCCAGATAGCCGGAGCCAATAAAATGCAATCAACTCAAACTCGTACCATTCACAAAAGCCGTTACGTCGCGATCTCTAAAAGCTTCTTGATTTGGTGTTTTGCGCTGACAGTGACTCTATTAGTAGTTGGTTTTCCGTTAGTTGTGTTGATGGCTACCATTGGAGCTTTACTATCGATTACATTGCACCCGATCCTTCCAGTCAGTGCAGTTTTACTAGTAGCAGGCGGTACGATCGCGCTAAATATTTTAGCGGTAGTTGTTGGGGCGGCAGTTCTTACGTCAAAAGGGATTCATCCTCAAGAAGTTCGCTGGTTGAGTTGGTTGCATGGTGATGCAAATCCTGTCAGTACCACTACTTATGCTACCTGCCCTCTCACCTGCGATATTGATTCCTAACGATCGCAATTTGGTTTTGTTCATCTCATCTGTCAGATTTTAAGCTTGGCCAATCGGTCGAGCTTTTTTGTGGTCTTTTTTAGCTTAAAATACGCTCGAAATTTAGAAATGAGAGTTGCAGGAGTCAAAAACGAGCAATCTAGCGATCCTCATGAGGAATCGATCGCGAAAGAGGATAGAGCGGTAGGATGATAGTGTGCAAATCTCGCTACCTCTAAATTGTGGCTGGGAGATCGCCGACTGCACCACCTGCAAGGGTTGACTATTCACTACCTAGATGAGCTTATGATTCGCGTCTGTTTTACACTCGGAACTCGTCCTGAAGCAATTAAATTAGCCCCTGTGATTCGGACATTTCAGTCATCCGATAAATTTGCCACACAGGTAGTTTTAACTGGGCAACATCGGGAGATGGTAGCGCAGGTAATGGAGATTTTTGGGTTGAAAGCCGATCGAGATTTGGATATCATGCAGCATCAACAAACGCTGACAGATATTACCCAACGTAGCTTGCAGGGATTGGAAAAACTATTTCGCGAGATCGCACCCCAAGTCGTCATCGTGCAAGGGGACACCACTACCGCCTTTGCTGCCGCCTTAGCAGCATTTTACCAACAAATCCCGATCGGGCATGTCGAAGCCGGATTGCGGACGGATAATATCTACAATCCCTTTCCCGAAGAAGCCAATCGCAGACTAATTTCCCAAATCGCCCAGTTACATTTTGCCCCCACCAGTCTCGCTGTCGAAAATCTCGCTAAATCTGACGTCACAGGCGCAATCCATCAGACGGGAAATACCGTCATCGACGCACTCCTCACCGTCGCTAAATCGCAACCGCCTTGCGATATCCCCGGCTTAGACTGGAGTAAATACCGCGTCATCCTCTCGACAGTTCACCGTCGCGAAAATTGGGGCGAACCGTTACAAAATATCGGTGCGGCAATGCTCCAGATTTTAGAAAAATTCCCAGATACCGCTTTATTATTACCCCTGCATCGCAACCCCACCGTGCGCGAACCCCTCACCCAAATTTTGGGCGAGCATCCTCGCGTCTTCCTCACCGAACCCCTCGACTATAGTCAACTCGTCGGAGCCATCCAACGCAGTTATCTCCTGCTCTCCGACTCCGGCGGGATTCAGGAAGAAGCACCCAGCTTGGGTAAGCCTGTTTTAGTCTTGCGAGATACTACCGAGCGTCCCGAAGCCGTGACGGGTGGAACGGCGAAGTTAGTCGGTACGGATATAGATAGAATTACCGCAGCAGCAAGTGAATTACTCGCCAATCCGCAAGCTTATCAAGCGATGGCGACAGCAATTAACCCCTTCGGCGATGGGACGGCTTCGACGCAGATTCTTGCTGCGGTAGAGCAGTTTTTTGGAGTTTAAATTTACTAGTAGATATAATAAGGACAGATTTATGGAGTAGATAGCTATGGTCGCACCAACTGTCATTGAAACTACTGCCAAGGTTATTTATCCAGATAGTGACGGTCTGCCGATGTCCGATAATACTAAACAATTTCGGTGGATTGTCACGATTAAAGAAAACCTCGAACTGATATATGCCCAAAACCCCGATGTTTTTATAGCGGGAGATTTATTATGGTATCCAGTCGAGGGCAGTAATACGATTCGTCAAGCACCAGATATTATGGTGGCATTTGGTAGACCAAAAGGAGACAGAGGTTCTTATCAACAATGGCGAGAAGAGGGTATCGCCCCACAAGTTGTCTTTGAGATTCTGTCTCCAGGCAATCGGATGGGGGAAATGAACCGAAAGTTGCGCTTTTACGAGCAGTATGGCGTGGATGAGTATTATATCTACGATCCAGATCGAGTTGATTTTGCAGGTTGGATGAGAAGTGGCGAGCGATTAGAAGCAATTTCCCAAAGGGAAGGTGACACCAATGAGGACGCAACTGATTGGATTAGTCCGCTGCTAGGTGTTCGGTTTAAATTAGCAGAAGCTGGCGAACTAGAGATCTATCGTCCCGACGGGCAGCCGTTTTTGAGTTTTATCGATCTAGATCTTCGCCGTCAAGCTGCCGAGCAACGTGCGAATACTGCCGAGCAACGCGCTGATACTGCCGAACAGCGTGCCGATACTGCCGAACAGCGTGCTAACGATATTCAACAGCAAGCAGAAAAATTGGCTACCAAGTTGCGGGAATTGGGTATCGATCCAGCAAATCTCTGAAATCGTGCTAAAAATGTTGTTCGACGATCGCGACTAGATATTTCGTCCAGTATTCGGTCTTTTGCATACTTTCGGCTTCCACCATTACCCGAATTAATGGCTCGGTACCGGAGGCACGCACGAGTACCCGTCCAGTGTTGCCCATCTCCGCTTCCGCTTCCGCGATCGCATCTTGTAGTGGTTGACATTTCGCCCAGTTGAGCCGCGCTTCGCGATCGTCTACACGGACATTGTGGAGAATCTGGGGGTAGGTTTGAAAACTGCTATCTACCAACTCGGCTAGAGATTTACCAGACTGCTGGACGATCGCAGTTACGTGTAATGCCGTCAAAATGCCATCGCCACTGACGCTATGCTGGGGCGAGAGAATATGCCCCGACTGTTCGCCACCCAACATTGCCCCGCTACTAGCCATCTCCGCCTGGACGTATTGGTCGCCTACTGCCGTGCGGACTACCGTACCGCCCAAAGCTTGCCAAGCCCGCTCGAAGCCCAAATTTGCCATCACTGTGGTGACGATCGCATCGTTCGGGAGTAGTCCCAATTGGCTCAGGTGTTGACCCCAGAAATAGAGAATATAGTCTCCGTCCACCTTCCGCCCCCGATTGTCTACAGCTAATACTCGATCGGCATCGCCGTCAAATGCAAACCCCAGATCCGCCTGATGGAGCGCGACGGCGGCTTGGAGAGATCCTAGATGAGTCGAACCGCAATTGACATTGATCCGATCGCCATCTGCCTCCTCGTGGAGACAAATTAACTCAGCACCCAATTGTGTAAAAATCTTGGGAGCCACATCTACCGCCGCACCTGCTGCCAGATCGAGGACGATTTTCATCCCGGCTAAACTCGTATCTGGCAAGAGGGAATCTTTCATTGCCTCTACATACTGCGTAATTAATTCGGGTGTGAAGTAGAGCTGACCCCATCTTTCTGGCTCGACATGCGACCCCGATTGTCCTCTGATTCCGGCCTCGATCGCCGCCTGCAAGTCCTTAGCAAGCTTGGTACCATCGGATCCAAAAAACTTAATGCCATTGTCTTCTGGCGGGTTGTGGCTGGCCGAAATCATTACGCCGCCGATCGCATCGCTAGTCGCTGTCAAATGTGCGACTCCAGGCGTCGGACACAATCCCAAATTCCAGACTTCAATCCCCGCTGAAGTTAGCCCCGCCGCCAACGCACTGGCTAACATATCGCTAGAATTGCGCGAATCTTGACCGATAACGATCGGCCCAACATCATCGGCAGCCTGACGCAATACTATTCCAGCCCAGTATCCCACCTGGAGAGCCAAATTTGCCGTCAGGACATCGCCCACCCTACCGCGAATTCCGTCCGTACCAAATAAGGGTGAATTGGGTAGATTGAGATGCTCGATCGGGGAAGATGTAATCATATATACACTGATGGGACATTATCGCTCGCTTGGTAAATCATATTACTCAAGGTGGCAATACTCAAGAGATATTATTTACATTGGCCGAATTTCTATAGCCGCTGGTTGGATCGTGGGATGCGAACTACTGCCAGCGGTTTTGCCCGATCGCACACAGCGGAGCCAATTTGTTTGGTGGCAATTATGAGATTAGGTTGTCGATGCTTGCCAACAAAGCACCATGTTATTAGATAAAATTTAAAGTGGCGGCGATCGCGATCGTTCTTTGCAAGTTTGACCTGACTAGTAGTTAAGTGTATTCATAAATTCCAGTCCCGATCTTCTATCGACAATCAATATCCAATGCACGATTCATGGAACCATCATTAGAAATAACCTTCGATCGATTGCGCCGATACTTAGCTGAAGATGAATTAATTCAAGCAATTCTCGATGAATTGCGCCAGACACTTACTGTCGATCGAGTAGTATTATATTCTTTTAATTCCGAACGAGTCGGACAAGTAACATTTGAGTCATTAAGCGATCGCAAATTGTCAATTCTCAGTTCGAGCGGGGCAGATGAATGTTTCAATAGCCAATATAGCCAACTTTACGAAGATGGCCGAATTCGCGCAATTCCTGATATCGAGGTAGAACCGATCGAATCTTGTCATCGTGACTTCTTGCGAGAATTGCAAGTAAAAGCCAATCTAGTCGTACCAATTCTGTGCGCTCGGGGCTTGTGGGGATTGCTAGTCGCACATCACTGTCAATCTACATTTAATTGGAGTGCCGATAACATCCTGGCAATGCAAGTCACCGCCAGCAATGTATCGATCTTCGCCGATAGCCTAGATAGTTAAATAACTATGCCGATTCACGCACGAGGTTTAATGGATAACTCTCTCGATCGTAGACGATACGCGCCCGCCACCGAGCGCAATCGCGAACCGATTCTCGCAGTTTTGAGCCAAGTATTACCACCGACAGGTACGATTCTCGAAATTTCCAGCGGTACTGGCGAACACGGTATTTTTATGGCTCCCCAACTCGCCCCGCGCTATTGGTTGCCATCAGATCCCAATCCCGATGCTAGAGCTAGCATTACCGCATGGCAACAGTCCATACCGTGCGATAATATATATCCCCCGATCGATCTCGATGCCAGCACTTCTCTGTGGTTGGTAGAATCTGGAGACCTACCAGATTGCGATTTCCATCAGCACCCGATTACGGCGATCGTGAATATAAATATGATTCATATCGCTCCTAAATCTGCTTATTTGGGGCTATTAGCAGGCGCAAAGCGCATCCTCCCGATCGGTGGTATCTTGTACTTATATGGCCCCTTCAAGCAAGGTGGAGTCCATACAGCCCCCAGTAATGCTGCTTTTGACGCCAGTCTCCAAGCTCAAAATCCAGAATGGGGTGTCCGAGATTTAGAAGAAATAACCACTGTTGCTCAAAGCCATCACCTCGAACTTCAAAAAATCTATCCCATGCCCGCTAACAATCTGTCCGTTGTCTTTAAAGTGGTTGAATAATTCGATCGATCGCTACATACTTTAGACT
>NZ_PVWO01000669.1 GCF_003003845.1 Chamaesiphon polymorphus CCALA 037
TAAATGGTTTCGCCTACTTGTCGAGAAATGCTTAAACTATCTTCATCCAGTTTACTATTATCCCGCCCACCTACTTACCTCAAAAAAATACCTGTTGTCTTTGAAGGCCAACGTTGGTATAGTCGTGCGGCAGCAAAGTTAATGCAGCAGATCGGATTGGGACAACTCGTGGTGACAACCCCCATGGCATATATCCAACTAACTATTAAGTTAATCGATGATGATGAATTTCGGATGGAAATGCAGTCTCGGATCGATCGGATCGATTTAGATAAACTTATTTTTGAGTCAGATTGTGGTCGATATTTCCAGCAAGCGATCGATTTATTACTAGTCGATCGCGAGCATTTAAAAAGTGACAATTATAGCCATCCCATTCGGCTGCCGATTTCTCAACCATCAGCTTAAATGTCTAACAGTTTACTAATGAATCCTCGTCAACTAGTCTTATTTGCGCTCAAAGATCTGGAAACAGGTAGTTATACCGATATGGTAATCGATCGCTTATTGACTAAATTTGAACTATCAGCAATCGATCGCAATTTATTTACGGAATTAGTCAATGGCATCGTTCGGCGCAAACGTACTCTAGATGCCATAATCGATCGCCTAGCCAAACAACCCGCACATCGCCAACCGCCAGACTTGAGACAACTATTGCGGCTGGGTTTATATCAACTACGTTATCTCGATCGGATTCCCGATTCGGCTGCTGTCAACACTACCGTAGATTTAGCTAAAGCCAATGGTTTGATTGGTTTGGCTGGTGTAGTCAATGGCATTTTGCGTCAGTATATTCGCCTGCAAGCCGAGAGATCGGAAGTGCTAGATTTGCCTACAAATCCGATCGAGCGACTGGGTATTTTACACAGCTTTCCCGACTGGCTAGTCGCTCAATGGTTGACCGAATTAGGCGAACTTGAAACCGAACAATTATGCCAAGCTTTCAATCGACCTCCGAGTATCGATCTGCGAATCAATAGCTTCCCTATCGACACAGATTTATTAGCTTATGGTTCTAAATCCGATCGGATTCAAGCCCAACGTACTAAATTAATCGAGTTATTTCAAGCTACGAATATTGAAGCGGTACCGATTCCTGACGTTCCCCAAGGGTTGAGATTTGTCGGTAATGTCGGCGCGATCGATCGATTACCTGGCTATCGCGAGGGGTGGTGGACTATTCAAGATAGTAGCGCGCAGCTCGTCACACATTTACTCGATCCACAGCCTAATGAAGTCATTATCGATGCTTGTGCGGCACCGGGCGGTAAAACAACACATATCGCCGAACTGATGGGCAATACCGGGAAAGTTTTGGCACTAGATAAAACAGCTTCCCGGCTCAAGAAGTTACAGCAAAATTTAGACAGGTTGCAATTGAGTAACATTCAAGTTCTCACTGGCGACAGTTGTGGATTTAGCGAACTTACGAATACTGCCGATCGGGTATTATTAGATGCACCTTGTTCGGGATTGGGGACTCTTCACCGCCGTGCGGATGCTAGATGGCAAAAAACACCCGCCCAAATTCACGAATTAGCCCAGTTGCAGGCGCAGTTACTCGCCAATACCGCGACGTGGGTAAAACCTGGCGGCGTGCTAGTTTATGCCACCTGTACGGTATGTTCGATCGAAAATGAGGATGTCATTTTACCGTTTTTAAAAACTCATCCCGACTGGCAGATCGAGCTACCCCCAGCCGATTCGCCGCTAGCTAGTTTTGTCAGCGATCCGGGTTGGATTAAAGTCTGGCTCCATCGCCAACAAATGGATGGCTTTTTTATGGTCAAACTTCGCCGCCAACTTTTATCATCTAATAGTAATAATTCCTAACAAGTTCGATCGCTCGCGAATAGTCAAAAAAAATCGGACGAGGAGATTAATCCATCGATCCGATCCACCGATCCTTAATTTTAGAGAGGAGAACACCAAATTACTGACTAGAAGCCGCAAAAAATTCCAAAATACGATCGATCGTTGACAATTGCCCGCGATCGCTAAGATGTAACTGGCTGCCTGTTAGCGGTTAACTTAGGTGATGTAATCTACTATATAAGTATTGAGAATAGATGTCAATACTTGTTGAAAGATTTTATCAACAATTTTAGAGATGGGGCAGCGGGCATATCTCCAGCGCGATCGAAAGAGCGTACACCTCAGCAGGACTAGCCTTTATTGTTGACGATCGTGGATAAACTCGCTAAATTTAAGCTGGCGTTAAAACAATAAATCGTGTCCAGACCAGCATTAAACAAAGTCATCCTTGGTGGCTACAAAGTCAAGCCAGAAACGATCGATAGATTGAGAGCGGCAGCAATTCAAGCCGGATACACCCACGGTAAAGGTGCCGCGATCGGCGAATTTCTAGACGCGATCGCCCAAATTAACCCTTCACTACTAGCCGAACTCACCAAAAAATAGATTTACAAATAGATACAGCACTTTCCAGTTATATGGAGTACAGTAGTCGTAGATGAATAAATTTTTACAATCAAGCCATATTCGGTCGAT
>NZ_PVWO01000670.1 GCF_003003845.1 Chamaesiphon polymorphus CCALA 037
CTCCTCTACTTTGTCGATCTTAAATACTCAGGGAAAAGCAGATCCCGAGCCAGTCAAACCAGCAGAACAACCTAAATTACAAATTCGACTCAAAAATGAAGATGGAGTGGTGAAGTTAATTTTGCCTACAGTAGCAGAAACATCTGCTGCGGCTAGTTGGAGCGACTTATGGGAGCAGTTGCAACAACGACTTCAAGCTGGCAAAAGATTTTGGCAACCATTATCAGTAGTCCATTTGATCGCTCAAGATCGATTGCTAGATGCCAGACAGTTACAAAGCATCAGCGATGCTCTTACCGATGTCGCACTCCAACTCCAACTCGTCGAGACTAGTCGTCGCCAAACTGCCGTAGCTGCTGCGACAGCAGGCTATTGTGTAACGCAGCAATCGACTATCGCTCCATTATTCCCACAATCGACCGAAGATGCGCCACCATTAATTGCCGATCCACTCTATTTACAAATGACAGTAAGATCGGGAATAGATATCCGCCACCAAGGCACCGTAATTATTATGGGCGATGTCAACCCTGGCGGTGAAATTTATGCGGCAGGCGATATTATCGTGTGGGGCAGGCTAAGAGGGATCGCCCACGCTGGTTATCCCAACAATCCTCAATGCTTGATTATGGCACTCCAAATGGAGCCAACTCAGTTGAGAATAGCCGATCGAGTCGCACGCGCACCAGAAACCCCACCACCACAATTCGATCCAGAGGTTGCATACGTTACACCTCAAGGCATTCGGATCGCTCGGGCGATCGATATCAAAACGACTCCATATCTGCGCGAACTAGCTCTACCAGGATCGAAACGATCTGAGGATCTCTAATTCTCACCAATTTTTCCGACCCGATGCAGTGCGATGAGCGTGCTGGCGATCCTCGATGTTGGGAGCCAAGACTTTATCGCCAAGGGTTTTCATCCAGCGAGTGCTGGATGCACCCGCTATCAAAATCACCTAAAATACACGAGCGTAAACAATAATCGGATTTTTATAATCGATCGTTACTAATTCATAATTTATAATTCATGACGCGTATTATTGTAGTTACTTCCGGCAAAGGCGGAGTGGGTAAAACCACCGTGACAGCCAACTTAGGCATGACGCTAGCTAAGATGGGGCATCGAGTTGCTCTCGTCGATGGCGACTTTGGGCTGCGAAATCTCGATCTATTATTAGGATTAGAAAATCGCGTGGTTTATACCGCAGTTGAAGTCCTCGCAGGCGAATGTCGTCTCGATCAAGCATTGGTCAGAGATAAACGTCAAACTGGATTGGTGTTGCTACCTGCGACCCAAAATCGCAAAGCAGAGATGATTACCCCCAATCACATGAAATGGATGATCGGCGAACTCGCGCCGCAGTTTGATTTCGTGTTGATCGATAGCCCTGCGGGCATTGAAATGGGCTTCAAAAATGCGATCGCTGCCGCTCAAGAAGCTTTAATTGTGACTACGCCCGAAATTTCTGCCGTCCGCGATGCCGATCGCGTCATTGGCTTGCTCGAAGCTAGTAATATCAGTCCCGCCAGACTGATCGTCAATCGGTTGCGCCCAGCCATGGTCGAAGCTAGTGAAATGATGTCTGTCGAAGATGTTAGCGAAATCCTTGCCGTGCAACTGATTGGGGTCGTACCCGAAGACGAACGAGTAATTACCTCTACCAATCGCGGCGAACCCCTCGTCTTGGAGAGTAATTCTAACTCTCGTGCCGCTCAAGCTTTTGATAATATCGCCCATCGCCTGTGCGGCGAAAAAACTCCCTATCTCGATTTAAATGTCGATCGAGATAATTTGTTCAACCGCTTACGTAAAATCTTCGCTAAATAGTAATATAGCTAAAACATGAGAGTAAGTTGTACCCCACCGAGCAGTTCGTCGAATCGATCGGACGAGATTTTATAGTAGTATTTATCATAATACAACTGGTAGGTAAAGACTATAAAACTCTGGGGTTGGGTCGGGAAGTTTGTCAGTAATTAATTGTCACCATGCTGTTCCCATCAACGATTTCATCATTTTAGGTGCTAATTCCTTCTATCGACCGCATCAATATGATTATGATTAATGAATTTTTAGAAATGTTATTTCCTCGGGTTAACGAACCGAGCAGAGACCATGTAAAACGGCGACTCCAATTGGTGATCGCTCACGATCGTACCGATCTGAGTCCCCAAACGGTCGATATGATGCGTCAAGAAATCCTAGAAGTGGTATCGCGCTACGTCGAAATTGACGCTCAAGGACTAGATTTTTCTCTAGAAAGCAATCAACGAGTAACTGCTTTAATTGCCAATCTCCCCATTCGTCGCGTCAAAGATGATGCCGAAGCATCGCCGCTGGGTTGGGCTGGGGATGAGCCAGCGAGTTAGGGGTTAGGCTTTAGGCTTTAGGGGTTAGGCTTTAGGCTTTAGGGGTTAGGCTTTAGGCTTTAGGCTTTAGGCTTTAGGCTTTAGGCTTTAGGTTTTAGGCTTTAGGGGAAGTGGACACTGGCATCCACCCATTACTC
>NZ_PVWO01000157.1 GCF_003003845.1 Chamaesiphon polymorphus CCALA 037
AGCTTGGGAGAGGGGAGCCAGAGCCACAGGCGATGGCGGGGTGAGGGCCACCTACCTGGGTTTTCGATCGCAAAAAAGGTTTTGTGAAGCGGATTTGGTATGAGTTGCTGCGGAGATCTACCCACCCCGCCCTATGGGCACCCCTCCGAGGAGGGGATTTTCGATCCTAGTACTTTCGTTGGATTGAAAAGAGGGCGAGAGGATGAGTGCAACTTATTTAATCGATGCCAAATTTTACTGAGACTACGGCGGTAATATCTTTGTCGATCGAGCTAGTATCGTATCTACCTTCACCACTCACCGCAGTTGAATAGCGGGGCGTGATTTGAAATACGCCAGTATCGGCACTGCGAACGCGACCGACGCGGTTGCCAGTGCTTTGGGCGATCGATTCGGCTCTGGCTTTGGCATCTTTAGTAGCTTCAGCCACCATCTCGATCCGTAGTTCGCTGAGTTTGTTGTACAGGTATTCTGGTGGCTCGGAGGTAAGGCCGATTCCTTCGTTAATTAGGGAGTTAATTTCCTGCGATAGTTTCGCATAACGATCGACTTGAGTCGATCGAATTTCGAGTTGTTGAGTGAGTCTAGAAGCAAGTGTTTTGCCTGTTTCTCGACCGTTAATCACTTCAGGTACCGAGACTGTCGATAGCGAACCGAGCGAAATCTCACTCGCCGGAACGTTAGCGGCTTTGAGATAAGCTTGAACCCTTTCGATCCAACTTGTCAATTGTTGATAAGCAGCCTGAGTAGTGGGTTGTTGACTTGTCAGCGAGATTCGCCAGACAATGTAGTCTGATTTAATCGGACGTTTGGCAGAACCAGTAATGACCAAGGCGTCATCCACTCGCTTCATATTGCCAATGGCTCCCGCCCATAAAAATGAGCTAGCGATCGCTGAAGCAGATAATAAGGCTAATCCGGCAAATAACTGAGGAAATCGATCGCGCGATCCAATGCTTTCCATTAATTGTGACTCACACACACAAAATAAGTTGTTGCAGATGATGACAATTCTCACCATCCTCAATGCTAACTACACTGCGCGATCGAGAATTCCGGAAGAGTGGATGGGTGGATGAGTAGATGAGTGGATGAGTAGATGGGTGGATGTACAATTGAGAGAAAAAGAACTTTTGCATTCACTATTCACTATCCACTATTCACTAATTAAGATGATTATCCAGATCCAAAATGACCACTTGCTCGATCGAATTATCGACGATTAGTCGCTGAGCGACGCCACCGGGTAGGACGCCATAAACAGCACTACCATTGCTATAAACGATTTGACCGTCTGCACCGATATCGAAAGCTAAGACGCCGCGATCGAGGACTTTTGGTTCGCGGTGTGGGAATTGCTCGACTAATTCCCACGAACGAGGGACAATGGCGGGAGAATCAGCATCGCCAAATCGCCGATTGCGCTCGATTTGAGCGGCGGTATCGACCCAGCGACCCAGTAAGAGCATTTGGTTGGCTCTGCCTCGGCGGGGTTGGGGTATTGCCAGGAGCGATTTACCAGTATGACGGCGGGTGAAAAAATTCAGCCATTCAAATACTGCTGTAACTAGACGTGCGGGAATCAGCAGAGTATCTTTGAGTACTTGAGAAAACCGCGCTCGCTGGCGCAAGGGCACGTAGGGACGGCGGATATAGTATAAAGTGCCGTCGGCAGTCATTTGGGGGCTGAGGAGATCGTATTTGGGGTCGCTGGCGAGCGTTACGACTTCTTGTCGATCGAGATCGAGTTGCTCGATCGTCGAATGCCTTTGTTCGACAATATAACCCGCCTCATCGCGACCGATGCCCGAGGACTGAAAGACGATCGCTTTGCGGAAACCCGGAATCCATTTGGGTGCCAGATCGATCGAGTCGCCTTCAGTTGCCTGCACGAGATGGACGGAATTGACAGGCATTGTCGCAATATTTGCGCTACCATCTTTGGCGATTGCCGCACAGGCAATTAATTGATACTCGGGATGAAAATCGACTCGATCGACTTTAAAATCTGCACTGTGGAATAATCTTTTTTCTCTGGTTTTGGGGCGAGTATCTAAGGGTGTGGCTTTACCCAATACATCGATCGTGCCAGCAAACCGTTCGAGTGCAAAAATCCCGCCTACTTCTCCAGCTTCGAGGGTATAAAGTAAACGATCGGCACTAGTCGGACAAACACCTTGTACGGCAACAGAAACGTTTGACGACGATGGAGCTTCACCTCTAGCGGCGCGATGCCGATCTCCATCTGTGGGCATCCCCCCAGACATCAAATTTGCTGTCATACTTTTTTGCTTCCAGCCATTGCGCTGCTGCGTCTGGAACTCGCGTTGCTGTACTGCTTGCCCAAACTCACTGATAATCGTCTGGACATTGGCTTGACCCAATTTAAGGTAAAGTCTACCTCCCGATAGGTATGCAAAATTAAAACTCATTTGACAGTATTCAGTAAGCGTTAGCTGGTGAGCAGTTTGGGTCTGGTGGAATACCCGATATGCTGTTTATACTGTTCCCCAACCAGCACCCAGAGATCTCATTGTCAGCGAAATTTTTTTAAATGAGAGGGTAGAGAGTTGGGGTTGGGAGTTGGGAGTTGGGAGTTGGGAGTAATGAGTAGGGAGTAATGGGTAATGGGTAATGGGTAATGGGTAATGAGTAGAGAGTAATGGGTAATGGGGAAGGGGTAATGGAGTGTTTTTTACTCCCCAACTCCCAACTCCCAACTCCCAACTCCCAACTCCCAACTCATTACTCCTTAACCTCCACCCTCTAACAAAAGCTAGGATTCGAGATTCAATGGCTCGATCCCTGCCAAATCGAGGATTTGGGGGATCAGATCTTCGCGCTTGACAGCCATCAAATGCACGCCTTGACAAAGTTTGCTGGCTAGTCGTACCTGTTCGGCGGCAATTGCAATCCCTTCGCGGAGTGGTTCTGGCGATCGCGCCAATCGATCGATAATCTCTTGGGGAATATCTACCCCTGGTACGTTCCGGTTGATAAACTCGGCATTTTTAGCAGATTTGAGCAGAAAAATTCCGGCCAATACTGGCTTGTGATAAGCACTGGCAATGCGATCCATAAATTTATCGAGGATGTCAAAATCAGTAATGAGCTGACTTTGAAAAAATTGGGCACCTGCGGCTACTTTTTGCTCGAATCGTCGCTGTAAGCCAGATAGGCTCTTGCTCTGCGGATCTACCGCTGCACCGACAAATAAATCTACAGCCCCATCAGGAAGGGGCTTGTCGTTGCCATCGAGACCGCGATTGAGATTATCTACGATTTTTAACAATCTGACGGCTTCTAGGTCGAATACGGCCTTAGCGGTGGGATAATCGCCTGCTTTAATTGGGTCGCCCGTGAGGGCTAAAATATTCTGGATGCCCAAGGCATGTGCGCCCAATAAGTCGCCCTGAAGTCCGATCCGATTGCGATCGCGACAGGCAAATTGACACACTGGTTCGATGCCCTGCTGGAGCAAGATCAGCGACGCCGCAAATGGCGACATCCGCATCACCGCTCGACTCCCATCGGTAATATTGACAGCATGAACGCGTCCTTTAAGACAGTTCGCCATCTGCACCATGTGAGCTACATCTCCACCTTTAGGCGGAGCGACTTCCGCTGTAATTAGGAACTCACCAGCAGTTGCAGCTTGCCGAAAATTGTTCACGATCGCACCTGGGGAACTACATTTTCCATCATATCGGAGATGGGGGATGGAAGTTGGGAGTTGGGAGTTGGGAGTTGGGAGACGGGGAGTTGGGAGACGGGGAGAGAATTGTTCTTTTACCCATTACCCATTACCCATTACCCATTACCCATTACCGAAAACCCCATCGCCGCTTTAACATCAGCGAGAGTGCGATCGGCAATGGTGGCGGCGCGATCTCTACCGTTGCGGAGAACGGATTCTAGATAGGTTTTGTCTGCCATTACTTCTTGATACTTGGTTTGAATCGGGCGGAGGTGTTCGATCGTGGCTTCTGTCAGTAGGGGCTTGAATTGACCCCAGCCTAGATCCTGACACTCGGTGGCGACTGCTTCTTTAGCTTTGCCAGACATCAGCATGTATAGTGTCAACAAGTTGCGACATTCGGGTCGATCGATGGCGTCGAAACTCAATCCGCGTTCGAGATCGGTTTTACACTTTTTAATTTTTTTCTGAATTAGTTCGGGCGGATCTAATAAATTAATCCGACTCAGATCTGACGGATCGGATTTTGACATTTTTCTAGTGCCATCTGTCAAACTCATTACTCTAGCTCCATCAGCTTGAATTAGAGCTTCAGGTAATTTTAATACTGGCTGCTTCTTGGCAAATTGATGATTGAATCTCACGGCAATATCGCGAGTTAATTCTAAATGTTGCTTTTGATCTTCGCCAACTGGGACTTTATCGGCTTGATATAAAAGAATATCCGCAGCCATTAAGACGGGATAATCTAACAATCCGACATTAACATTTTCGCCCTGCTTAATTGCCTTTTCTTTGAATTGAATCATATCTTGCAACCAATTCAATGGCGTAATGCAATTTAGGAGCCAAGCTAGTTCGCTATGGGCAGGAATATGAGATTGAATAAAAATACTGGCATCTTCAATATTAATGCCACAGGCTAAATAGAGAGCCGCGATCGTATAACTATTTGTAGCTAAAGTTTGCGGATCGTGGGGCGCAGTAATCGCATGAAGATCGACTACACAAAAATAGTTCTCATAATTATGTTGCTGCTCGACCCAATTGCGAATCGAGCCTAAATAGTTACCTAAATGTAAATTTCCAGTTGGTTGAATGCCAGATAAAACACGTTTCTTAGTCATAACAAATGGCTCTACCGAAGCCAAGTCGGTCGATTTTTAGTCGGAATGGTGTTTTATTATAGCATTTGAGGCTAGGTGCTAGCCTTTTGCTGGCAACGAGCAAGAATTGGATGCCGTTTCTGCGAGTTCGCCAGAAGCTAGTCCTAGTTTCTCGATTTGGTTCTGCATAATCTGGTGAAAGCTGGGGTTCTTAAAGCGTTTGGCAGATAGTGCGCCCAAAATCAGTACCGTGCGAGCGGCTTCTGATTGGCCGATATGATAAAGTGCTAGCCCCTCAGCATAAAAACCAGTTTCATCGCGATCGACCAATCGTTCTAGCCCGCGATCTTGAATCGATCGAGCCTGCTCGAAGTCAGCCATAGCTTTGCGGGTATCGCCCAAGTCGTGATAAACGACACCCCGATGGTAGCGAGCCGAAACATAATTTGGTGCTATCTCAATTGCTGCGGTGAAATTTTTGAGCGCGCTATGTTTTAACCCAGATAAACTATCGACGACTCCAGCGATATAATTAGCCCAAAAGTTAGTAGGCTCGATCCCTTTAACTGTCTGACAATCTTGTTTAGCTCGGCGATAATTATTTTGGCGGAAATGCACCCAGCTTCTTTGAATATAAGCCTCTGTATGTTGATAATCGAAATCGATCGTCAAGTCGAAATCTAACAATGCTAATTCGAGATCGCCAAGCTCGACAAATACTAAGCCGCGTCTAAAATAGGCATTAATAAATTTCGGATTTAATTCGATCGCCCGATCGCAATCTTTCCGGGCTGCTTCTCGATCGCCCAAACAGCGGTGGACTTCGGCACGATCGTCGTAAACTGCGGCTTGAGGTTTGCGGGCGATCGTCAGATCGAAGTCTAATAATGCACCTTGGAGATCGCCCATTTTTTGGCGAGTTCGTCCGCGCGCGTGATGAAATACTGGCTGATTGGGTTGTAATGAAATTGCTCGATCTAAGTCGGCTAATGCTTGCGGTAGTCGCTCCAATCTTTCGTAGCAAATACCTCGATAACAGTAACCATTAGGATCTTGTGGATAACTTTTAATATGCAGATTTAAGCTATCTAAAGCAATTTGATAGTTCTCTAGCTTGACTAGGGCAACAGCATTCAACCAGCGAGCGGCAGCGTGTTCGGGATTGCGCTCGAGGATATATTTACAATCTGCTAAAACTTGATAGTAATTCTTAAATAACTTGGCGATCGCGGCGCGCTGATAGTAGAAGTCTAATTGGGTGGGGTCGCATTTAATTGCCAAATCCCAAGCGGTTAAAGCACCTTCATAATCTTTGACCTCGAAGCAAATTTGCGCCATCCCACTGTGAGCTGCGGCTAAATTAGGACTCCATTCGATCGCCACTTTATATGACGATCTAGCCTGGGCATAATTTTTGGCGACAAGTGCCTTCCGGCCACTTTCACAGTATTTGAGTGCCAAATCATTGCCAGTAATTGCTGGGGAATCGATGTTGGGGGCGGGAGTTGTAACGCGATTCGATACAGTCGGTGTATTTACGGGTTGTCGAGCTACGGCTGGTTGAGTTGCGGCTGGCTTTGGATTAGTGGTTGCGGCGGCAGTGGGTGCAGGGCGAGAATTGCGCTCTTGGGGCGGGTCTTTTTTGACGGTTGGGGCGGTAGTTACCGCTGGCTGGACAGTAGAGCGCGGGCGAATATAACGCTGTAAAATTACTGGCGGTGTAGTCGGCGTATCGCTAGCCCAAGGATCTTCATCATCTAAGTCTGGAGCATAACGCTGTTGGAGCTGGAGCGATGTATCCTCATCTCCCCAGGGATCTTCACTAGACGCCGAAGATGTGCCTGGATCTGCTGCTGGTGGCTTGGCAGCCGGAGCAGAGATACCTAAAATATCTGAGTCATCAGGTTGAGCGGTAAATTCTGGAGTGGTAGAAGGAGAATGGGGTTTCGACATAACCGGGGTGTCTTTTAAAAAAATCAATTTAAGTAAATGTCATGCTGCTAGTTAATAACTTCAGCCATACTCGCTCCACTACTAAGAATTGCTACTCTAATAGGGGGTGTATGTTTAGAAATTTACTCTGAATATTGGGTGGTAATTCAAGATACATAAACGATACTACAAGTATCGAGCGGGAACTTTTTTTAATCTTAACTAAAAGATTTAGAAATTGGCTCCGTATTTACACGACTATTTGGATTTTTAATATACAATAGCCATCTTTAAAATTTTCAAATATAGTAAATTTGTAAATAGCGATAAGCTCTAGAAATATTAGAAATAACTGTGGAAAACACTGTTGACTAGATCGTTAGCGATAATCGATCTCAAACTTTACTCACTCCATACCAAGTGCTTCGATCGTAAACAAGATCTGACGGAGAAAAACAGCACTTTTGAGCTTTTGGGCGACTAGGGCTGCTTGATGGAGAATCACTTTCGCCGTATCGGGGTGTCCCATATGATATAGAGCCAAACCTTCAGCATACAATCCCGTCTCATCTCGTTTGACCGTATCGTCTAAACCGAGGTTTTGAATTTCTTGAGCGAGTACGAAATCGCTTATCGCTTTGCTTTCATTTTTGAGATCGTGATGTAATAAGCCGCGATGGTACAGCGCGCAAATAAAACTAGGTTGATAATCCATCACCTTTGTCAAACTAAAAATTGCTTCTTGCTTGAATCCAGATAGAGATTGTACTACTCCCATTAAATAATTAGCCGGAATCGAGTTGCGATCGATCGAGAGTACGCGTTCGCAATCTTCCATTACAGCGGGATATTCACCATGGCGAAAGTAGATCCAGCTCCGTTGAATATAGGCATTGATATCTTGAGGATCGAGCTGCACCAGTCGATGATAGTCAGCCAACGCCGCATGAAGATTGCCCACTTCGGTATTGATCACCCCGCGCTGATAGTGAGCGGTGGTAAGCTGAGGATTCAACCGGATGGCTTGGTTGCACTGAAGCAGTGCGCGAGGATAATCGCCACGGTTGATATAAATATCGGCACGATTGCTGTAGGCTTGTGCCATTTGCGGATCGAGTTCGATCGCCCGATCGTAATCTGACATCGCACCTGTAAAATCTCCCAACTGTTGGCGAATCCGTCCGCGTCGGCGATATAAAATTGCCAGATTATCTTCAATTGAGATCGCTCGATCTAGATCGATTGCTGCTTGGGCTAAATTACCCAATCGCTCGCAACAAATTCCCCGATAATAATAAGCATAAAAGTCTTCAGCTTGGAGGTTGAGGTACCGATCGAAATTAAAGATCGCCAGTTGATAACTACCGAGCTGAAAATGCGCGCGAGCATTCAACCAGCGTGCGGAAATATTGCTAGGTTGCTGTTCGAGAATAAATTTACAATCGACGAGGATTGCCCGATCGTCGCCGAGTTTTTTATTAATTAAAGCGCGAGTGTGATAAAAATCCAAATTTTCGGGATCTCTATGGATAGCGCGAGTACAAGCCTCTAGAGCAGCGGGATAATCTTTGGTTGCATAATACACTTTTGCCAATCCCCCATTGGCAGCCGCCAGCACTGGGCTGAGTTTGAGTGCGGTTAGATAGTCAGCTTCAGCTTGTCGATAATCTTTGCGCTCCAGACATGAATCACCTCTTGCACAATAAGCAGGCACGCAACTGGCATCGAGTGCGAGTGCCTGAGTATAACACTCGATCGCACGCTCGTGCTCGCCCCTAAATGCACTGTCATTACCCTGTTGACACAATTTTTGGACTTGGGTATCGATCTGCTGCTTGGGCAAGTATAGTGTTGGTCCGGTTATCAACTTGGTGGGAGATTCTGACATAAATGGTAGATTTGTCAAGATTGCAATAACAGAAGACAATTTGCCAGGGCAATAGCTATTGCTGCTGACGATCGAAGTTCGATTTAGTCGGATTTGCTGCACGATCGCAAATCGCACCGACGAGTGAGATCGACAGCAGGAGAGCAAATGTGCATTAGACAATTCACCATTTGAATTGCTCTAGATCGATACACTCTTGGAGCTTTGCGTCGCTGCCAACTATTTCGGCACGATTCCCGTTCCGGGAGGATCGTTCGCAACTGTGACTATCGCACTGCACGAGCATCGATTGAGACAAGACTTGGCTGTTTACTCACTTACTATACCCAAAGATAGATGAATTCTTGCTACTCTCATGGTAGTTTTTCTATGTTAATTTTTGCTCGTTCGGTAGTTTGTAAGCTTACAGTAAGTACTCATGCAATCGAATTACATTTAGTTCTGACAACCTAGAATTCGTAGTCGGGATTTCCAACCTGAAAAACGCTCAAGCCCAAATTTCGCCACATTCTGCATACTTTGGGGCGATCGTCGATGACAGCGATTACATTGTATCGGTCGCGAATGTGAAAATAGTATAATTCTGATTTGAGAATATCGTCTGGACGGTTGTCCTCAGCCGGACGCATGAATAGGTCTTTGTAGTTAATATTGTGTTCTTTCAACCAAGCAACAGTCAGGTCATAGCAAACACTCGATCGACCGGATAAGAGTACGATATCGGTATCTCGGCCTAATTTGGCGATCGTCTGTGCCACTGTTTGATTGAGTCCATCTTCACCGACTCGCTCCCATGCAAACGGCGGACGACTCAGATTGATAGCTAAGGTACCATCGATATCGACTAAATAACAATCGGGTAATTGGGGATCTCGCGGTGGTGGGGATTCTGGTGCGTGCAAATAATCATAATACATCTGCTCGATCGCTTGTTTCCCTACCGAATTGGCTCTGACTAAATCGCGCCGAATGCACTCAGCTAACGGTACATCGGTAAAATCTTGGATCTTCAGTTCGGCTCCATATTGTGCGGCTAATTCTGTCGCTCGGCGCAGATGGACGGGATTGAGATTTGTATCCGACCAAATTACCGAATAACCTTGCTCGAAGTAATGCGCTGTCAGCAGATCGCGGACTTTAATAATCCTCTTTTCGCGTTTATTCGTACCGCTCAGTTGCAATCTTAGATCGTCTTTGCATAAGTTCGCAGTCTCAGGATGTTTTTGGATATATTCTTTCGCCCAGGTAGTCTTGCCGCTTGCGGGTAAGCCTTTTGTGAGGATGAGTTTGAGGGACATAAGGGTTAGGAGTTGGGAGTTAGGAGTTGGGAGTTGGGAGTTGGGAGTTGCGGCTCGCGTATCTGCTAACGCAGAG
Source organism: Chamaesiphon polymorphus CCALA 037 (assembly GCF_003003845.1). GTDB lineage: Bacteria > Cyanobacteriota > Cyanobacteriia > Cyanobacteriales > Chamaesiphonaceae > Chamaesiphon > Chamaesiphon polymorphus. The sequence goes on from NZ_PVWO01000157.1 coordinate 9,998, forward strand.
GCTATGCCTACGGCAGGCTTCGCCAAAGCCAACGTCGGTTTTCCCGACGGTTTAGCGAATCAAGACAAGACAAGACAGGGAGTTAGAAGCTGGGAGTTGGGAGTTGGGATACACGTGTCCTTTGTGTTTGTACTCCCAACTCCCAACTCCCAACCTATTCCTCTACTCGAAACGGACGTTCGTAGCTGGGTTTGATGAGTTTCCAGATGACTTGGCTGTAGTCTCTACCGTCTAACATCAGAAACAAGACGCCAGGATATTTCTGGGTTTGAAAATACATGGCTGTTTGACGTCTGTCACCTAGATCTTTGAAGGCTTGCTGGCATTCGGTTTCAATTTCGCGATACTTTGTTTCGAGTTCGATTTTGGTATCTTTGACCCAGTTGTAGAATTCATCGGGTACGGAATCGAGAAACTGTTCTAGGCTCTGGTTTTGGCTGAGGCATTCCCAAATATCTTTGGCTTGAACTCGGGTAATAATCCGATGCAGTCGGACATAATCGGCAAGTTTGTATTTGAGCCGAAAGCCATTCGGCCATTTGAGAATGAAACCCTCGTGGTTGGCTAGTTCGGCTTGATTTGCCTCGATCGATTTAATCCAGTCGGGTAGAGTCGTCGCAGGATAAGTCTGCGCTCGATCGAGCCAGTTTACCTGCACTAGGTCTAATTCTGCGCCTGTCTGAGTATGTACCGCAGCTAATAAGACTAATCGCTGTGCCGTGCCATAATCTACAACGATCCGATTGCTAGGGTAAATAATTTCAAATAAATAGGTATACGCTCGATCGAGTTTATCTAAATCGGCTGCATAATTAGCGAATAATACCCGTGCCATTTGTGCTTGCTCTGAAGCAAAACTGCCCCTTGAAGCCACTTCCCACCGCTCTTGGTAATAAAACAGAATAATCAGCGATCCGTCGAGCTTCTCGTAGATTTCTGGTACGCCATCTGGCAAATTACCTTGATATTCGCTGAGATTAAAAAACTTGGGTAAAGGTCTGGCGATCGGGCGATAATCGGCATCTAAGACTAACCCGCGACAGTGTAATGTCGCCTCTACCCAGTAGCGATCGTATTGAGCCTTGGCAGTGTAGTTATAAATTGTCAGCGGTAAGCTGGGATGAGTTTGGCGAGCAATATATCCTTGCTCGATTAGAGTTGGTAATGTTTCGGGGTCGAATGGTAAATTAGTCAAGCTATTTAAGATATTAAATTTTTGGATACATCTAAGAGGATGTTTGAAAAGTGGGGAGGTGGGTAAAAAAGCTCACAAGAGCATAAGCTACGAATAGAAAGTAAGTAGCAA
>NZ_PVWO01000671.1 GCF_003003845.1 Chamaesiphon polymorphus CCALA 037
ATAGTAGATTGCAAAATGGTTAAGCTTATTAACAAAAAGCAAGAGTTTAAAAACCCCACCTCTGACGGCTACGGTGTATACACAAGTCCGCTAGACTTCGTTTTTGGTTGTTTTACCCCCCCAACCCCCCCTTATAAAGGGGGGGCTTTTTCTTGCTCCCTCCCCTTTATAAGGGAAGGGTTGGGGTGGGGTAAAGGGACTATGCAGTAACTCCAATAGACTTGTGTATACACCGTAGCCTCTGACGGTGGCTTGTTGCGATCGAGTCGAACTCTCGATCGTCACAACAATCCCCGACCTATTTAATATGATGAACTAGACAATGGACGGAGTTCTACCGCACCTAGAGAGTGAGGTTGTTCTAAGCTAGACCCATAGAGATCGATGTATCGCTTAAATAGTTGCATGGTATCGCGATTGGATCCTTGAGTCGATTTGACGCGGCGGTGTAGATTGTTACCATTAGCTAACTTATAGAGGTAAGGCAGGTCTTCTAATAAAGTTACCCCAGCAGCACAATGCAAAAATACTTGCATGATTGGTGAGGGAAATTTGAGATCGCTATAGATATCGATAAATAGTTTATGCATGTTATCGCCCAAAGGCAATACATTAAAAATAATCGTAATCTTGTGACCTTTGTAGATCGGAATTGTCAGTTCGATCGTGTAGGGCGTATGCAAAGTTAGCTCCACTTCCACGACTGGCTGTCTCCACATTCTCAGGATATTGAGCGATTGATGCAAGGTGGTTTTGAATTTGACGCTACCGCCACTGGTAGTTTGCTCGAATTTACTGACGTCACCTACTTTGAGACCTTTGAGACTGAGGTTGTGAACTTGTTCTAAATGCTTGAGATTTAGCAAATGATAGATCTGGCACAAATATGGAATTGGTAAGACGTATTCTTGGCTAATCTTATGATATTTTTGCAATTGCATCATTCTCGCTTCAGTCCTGCGCAGATATTCTGGGTGCGGTGGCGTGACGGAAGAGAGTTTATAATATTTAAGCGTGCTCATGCTTTTGATGTTGGAGCTATCGATCTCAAAAGTAGATGTTGTCATTTGTGGATAACTCCAAAGATTCTTGCTTGGTATTGGCGCGGGCAAAATCCGATCGCCAAAATGCTACGATCGAGAAACTTGCCTACCGCAGGTAATCGCATTTACCAGCCGCAACGGTAGGATAATTAATTTGCAAAAAAATATTGCCTAATGCAAATTGACGCTCGGAACTGTCAATATCGATCGACCGATATCATCCGATGCTAATTAAAACTTAAATTTTGAGATCGGGAGAGACAGATCCAAATCTACAGACAGCTCTGGCAAATTCTTAGCACGGCTGCGAAGGATCGACCCTGGAAAATATTTTAAGTTCTGCGGTACGAGGCTGGTGGAGATCGTGACGCTCGGGTGTTGGTTTCGATCCGAAGAAGGTCGCGATCGTTGGTAGCCGAAAAATGGAGCGATGGAAACGGCTCAATGTAATCGGGTCGAGAAGTGAAAGAGTTAAAAGTGAGAGCGAGCCGATAGACTTCGATATGTTTGTCAATCGGCTCGCTCTCGCAGTTAGCCATGGCTTTGTTGTTAAGCATTGTCTAACCGCCAACTCGGTATCGATCGAGTGAGTGAATTATAGTTTGATATCTATACCCATTCCTCGATCGCGTAGCATTGGCAAAGCCAAATCGTGCTAACTAGACTGATGGCAAACGTCGGCGAGACTGGATCTACCGAACTACAGTTGTGGTTAAGTTTTCCATCAAGCCGTAGAAGTGCAATACGCCTTGACCGGATAAGTACTCAGTCAACAAAGCGGCTACAAATCCGATCATTGCAAAGCGACCGTTCCAGATTTCAGCTTGGGGGGTAAAGCCCCAACGCCATGCGTTGCGCTCCTCGTTGTTAGCAGGGATTACTTTAGTAGAAGAACTTGCCATGATAGCTACTCCAGATGTTGGTTGTGGTGATGAGTATTCGATCGACTGTCAGATTTTAAGCTTTCTTCCCGTGTGTAAAGAGCGAGAGCATCTTTTGGGTGCCTGAGTTATTCATCTCTACAAAGGCGAGACTCAACCTACCGAACCACAGTTGTGGTTAAGTTTTCCATTAAGCCGTAGAAGTGCAATACGCCTTGACCGGATAGGAACTCAGTCAACAAAGCGGCTACAAATCCGATCATTGCAAAGCGACCGTTCCAGATTTCAGCTTGTGGGGTAAAGCCCCAACGCCACTCGTTGCGTTCGTTGTTATTAGCAGGAATTACTTTAGTAGAAGAACTTGTCATGATAGCTACTCCAGATGTTGGTTGTGGTGATGAGTATTCGATCGATTGTCAGCTTTCAAGCTTTCTTCCCGTGTGTAAAGAGCGAGAGCATCTTTTGGCTGCTTGACTTATCTATCTATACAAATCTTATCATTTGTAAATCTGGAGCATATCATTCAAAAGGATGAGTTCTGGAAAAAAGTTGGTAGTCGATAGATGTATGGGTGGATGGGTGGATGGG
>NZ_PVWO01000672.1 GCF_003003845.1 Chamaesiphon polymorphus CCALA 037
CTAGTATTAAAGCGTAGCTCAAAAAAATTGTGGATTCGGTATTAGTTTGGGTTTAGATCTGGCTCTTACTCCCTCCCCTTTATAAGGGGAGGGTTGGGGTGGGGTAAAGGACTAGGCAGCAACTCAAACTAAATGAACGATCGACGATCGACTATCGACGATCGACTATCGACGATCGACTATCCCCTACTTAGTGTTAATGGTGACGGCAATTTTAGAGTTGGTTAGCCCCCTGACAAAGGTGCTGTCAGTGGGATCGATCGCGATTTTGACTTCGACGACGCGGGAATCGGAATCGGCGGCAGGATCGGTGTTGAGGACGTCTTGCTTACCGATTTGGAGTCCGATTTCTTTGACTTTGCCTTTGAGATTTTGAGTGAATGCGCCCGATTCGCTCTTGATGGTGGCAGATTGTCCGACTCTGAGTTTGCGGACATCGCTTTCGTAGACTTCGGCGACGGCGACCATTTGACTGGTTTGTCCCATTTCGACGATGCCGTTGGTACTAGGAGCTTCGCCCGCACGGGTGTGGATTTTGAGAATTTCGCCAGTGACGGGGGCACGGACGAAGGCTTCGGTGAGTTCGGCTTGGGCTTGGCGGACTTGGGCTTGGGCGCGGGCGAGTTCGGCTTGGGCACCTGCGACATCGACGGGGCGAACTTCGGCGATTTTATCTAGGGTGGCTTGGGCGGCGGCGATTTGTTGGTTGGTGGTGGCTACGCTGGTATCGTAGTTGGCTTTGGCTTCGGCGAGTTGTTGTCGGGCGGTACTGGTTAGTTTCTGTTGGGTGGCTTGATTTTCGATAATTTGTTGGTTGAGGGTGGCGACAGTCTGGTTGTATTTGGACTGGGCTTCGGCGATTTGTTGGCGGATGGTTTCGACTTCGAGCCGTTTGGCATCGAGTCTAGTGGCTTCGATCGCGCGCTCGGCGTACAGTTGTTGAAAGCGTTTGTAATCTACTTCGGTATTTCTTAATTGCGATCGCAGTCGGCGGAGTGTTGCTGCTTGAGTGGGGGTTTCGCCTGCTAGTTGGGCTTTGAGGGAGGCAATTCTGCCAGCTTGGGCGGCGGGTTCCCATTTGAGTTGGGCTTCGAGGCGCGCTTTGGTAGCCACAAAGGTATCGCGATAGCCTTGGAGTTGGCTTCTGAGTCGATCGATTTCGGCTTTTTGGGCACCGATTTCGCCTTGTTTGGCTCCAGCTTTAACTTTATCGAGATTGCTTTGCGAGACTCTGACATCTTCTTGCGCTCTGGCTAAAGCTGCTTCTAAGCGTTGCCGATTGTTGAGGACGGCGATGATTTGTCCTTTGGTAACTCGATCTCCTTCTTTGACTAGTAATTGCGAGATTATGCCCTGTCCCATCTGGGAACTAGGTGCGGAAACTTTGATGACTTCGCCTAAAGGTTCCAACCGTCCTAATGAGGTGACGGCGGTGGCTTCTACTGGTTTGGGAGCAGTTTTGACAGCTTGCTTGGCGACTGGTGGCTGGGCAAACATACCCGCATAGTGCAATCCGGCTGGCAACAGTAAGAGCGCGGCGGCTGAGGCACCAATGGCAACCCAGCGGGTGACAGGATCCATGCTCTTAAATTTATCGACTACAAAGTTATCTTGTCCCATAGCTTGTGAGTTGCCTTTCGTTGTGTCCCCTAGTAATTTACTTACTCGTTAGTTAGTTTAACCTATAAATAAAATATATGTCAAATAAGTTACAATTCCCAAAGCCTATGCCATAATAGGCTTATAGATACTGTTTTATACTTACCATTTAGTAAGATCGTCTGTTGCATCTTCTTTTAAAATGCCCGTAATTCACAAGCAAAAGACTACAAAGACCGCCACTCTCAGCCGCAATGCCGAAGCGACCAAGACCCAACTTTTGGATGCCGCCGAAGCGGAGTTTGCCGTCACTGGTTTGATTGCCGCTCGACTAGAAACGATCGCCGCCCAAACAGGTGTCACCAAGGCAACGATCTATTATTATTTTCAAAGCAAGGAAGAATTGTATCGGGCGGTGTTGGGGCGGTGTTTGACAGAGGCTTTAGAAATCATGGAGCAGCTCCAACTCGATTGCTTGCCCCCCGATGCAGCACTAGTTAGACTACTGGAGCAAATTCTCTGTTGTATGTCGGAGAACCCCCGCATTGGCAGTATTCTCTCGCTCGAAGCGATTCAAAATAAGGGTAAATATTACCCGAAACAATTGGGTAATTTGCTTTATGGCACCATTATCGAGATTTTGGAACGGGGAATGATGACGGGTGAGTTTCGCCCACTCGAACCCAGACATACGGCGGTAAATATTGTCGGTACTTGCGCTTTTTATTTCATCGCTCAAGAAAATCTCAAATATATGTGGCCGGGGAAACGTTTGCTCGGCAAAGATTTACTCCAGCGTCATACTCAAGAATCGATCGATCTGATTATGGCAGGAGTGAGGAATTAATTGATAATTGATAATTGATAATTGATAATTGATAATTGATAATTGATAATTGATAATTGAT
>NZ_PVWO01000673.1 GCF_003003845.1 Chamaesiphon polymorphus CCALA 037
TTGGCATATGCTATATTACTTTATTCTCAAAAAGCTCTCTTCTAATCATATGGTTATTTGTGCCGCTCAGTACTAGTGCGTTCGTTAACTCGCCGTTCGAGATTTTGGCTATGCCACAGACTCGCTGCATATAACTCTGCGCGATCGATCGCTAAGGCTAAATGTTCGGCTACCTTTTGGAGAAATTGCGTTTCTCGGACTTGCCAGTGCCGTGAAGAGTGGCATTGATGCGCGATTAATAAACCCCACAATTGGGTATTAACGACAATCGGTACGACTAATTTAGATTTGATTTGCGATCGCTCCATCAAATCCAACATACATCGATCGGCAGCATATTCTCGATCGACATTATCGATCGCTTTAGTCATGCCATCTCGATACTTTTGCCATAATTGCCGATCGTCGAAGCAATTTTCTCGTTCGGAAACATTTAAAACCGACTGAAGATTGGCAGCTCCAATCGACTCGTAGGCAACTCTTCCGGCACTGCAAGCTGCATCAAAATCTTTAGAATTAGCTTTCTTATCGAATTCAAACTGATAGATAATTAAGCGATCTGCATGTAAAAATGTTTGTACCTGTTCGACTGCCGATTGCAGCGTAGCAGCCAGATCGAATGTTTGATGAATTTGGGTGATAACCCGATCGAGTAAATTAGCTTGCGCTATTTGTTGTTGTAGTTCGATCTCGCGCCGATCGAATGCCATACTGGCTGATGCTTGTCGATCGGTTGCTAGCGATGTCACTAAGTATAAATCTGGAGATAGAGCAACGCGGGCGGATTTCTGGCTGTCAGCAATTGCCAATACACTCGCACTCATTTGGGCAAAATGGTTTTCGAGATAGCGATCGTTGACAAAGTTCGGCTCGCCAATAAATGGTAATATTGCAGGGATATTTGGAATTAACGGCCTGAAAAACCGCTCGATCGCAGTCGCTGAAAAAGTAATCTCGATCTCGATCTGCTCTAGTTCCGACTCACATACTATGGTGCCAATGAGTAAAGCTTGAAACCGCTCGGAGCAAAGCAGTAAAAACCGGGGTAAATTCTCCAGTAAATCTCCCCTCAGATCGGGTATTTCATTACTCGCCAAGCTACTCCGATCCGATAGGACAGCGTAGCTATCGGGCAAATCGGCATTGCTAACACAGCAGACGGAAGATTCGATCGTCTGTGCCATTTGTTGCCACAAACCATGTAAGGTCTCAAAGGTATGGAGAGTGTAACAACCACCGATAGTTGAGGTCAAATTAGACATTTGCGAAGCTGACGCTACTGTGGGGAATCGATCTAAGCACAAGGCTCGATAAAAACAAAGAAATAATTAAGATATGAACTGAAAGTGTCGATCGGGAAAAATACTCGATCGGTAGCGATCGGTTGACTATTGCTCTAAACTCCGAGATGGCGCAATAGTAGGGCATCTGCAACGGTATTAATTTTAGCTTATTCGGTTAACTAGCTACTAGTTTAGCCCGATCTACACTGTTTTAAAGCAATACACAATGTACATCATCGGAATCGTTACGTCAAAGGCTTTAGGCTTTAGGTTTTAGGCTTTAGGCTTTAGGCTTTAGGCTTTAGGCTTTAGGTTTTAGGTTTTAGGCTTTAGGCTTTGGGTTTTAGGCTTTAGGCTTGGGATTCTATGTAGTCGATAGTGGATAGTACCGACAACCTCATCCTGCCAATCCTGCAAGGTTGTGCTGTCTTGTCCTGTCTCGCTAAACTGTCGGGAAACCCGACGATCGCGCATCCGCTAAGTCCTCAAATCCTGATAAAATTAGTCAGCTAGTAGAGGACAAGACCTTTGAGTACGCGAGTTATCATTTTACGACACGGACAGAGTAGCTATAATAGCCAAGGACGCATTCAAGGGCGCAGCGATTTATCGATTCTGACCGATCGGGGTGTCGAAGATGCTAGGCTTACCAGCGAAGCATTTCAGGGCTTAAAATTTGACAAGGTTTACTGTAGTCCCCTGCAACGCGCGCAGCAGACAGCAACCACCGTGCTGACTGGGTTAGGACAAATCGATCGACTTCAGACTGACGATCGATTATTAGAAATCGATCTGCCATTGTGGGAAACCCTGTTCAATCAGGAAGTGCGTGAGAAATATGCCGAGCAATATCAAGCTTGGAAACAACGTCCCCACCAGTTAAAAATGACTTTGCCGCAAGCTGATGGCAGCGAGCGCGAGTTCTTCCCCGTTTTGGCGTTGTACGAGCAAGCCACGAACTTTTGGCAATCAATCCTGCCGCAGCATCAAGGACAAACGATCTTAATCGTGGCGCATAACGGCATCAATCGCGCTTTAATTAGTACGGCATTGGGCATCAAGCCGGAACTGTATCACAGCATCCAGCAGTCGAATTGCGGCATCTCCGTCCTGAATTTTAGCGGCGATTGGGGCGACCGCGTGCAGTTAGAATCGCTCAATCAAACCAGTCATCTCGGTCAAAAATTACCAACCCTGCGTCCCCAAAATCAAGGGCCGCGCT
>NZ_PVWO01000674.1 GCF_003003845.1 Chamaesiphon polymorphus CCALA 037
CATCACCCCATCACCAAAGGCAAACAATTTTATGAAGTTTTCGTGGAAACTAGCAATACTGTGGACGATACCCGTTCTAGTAATCGGCTTCTTCGTCTGGCAAGGGGCATTTACACCCGTTACCGCTGAAGTTGGCAAAAATACTGCCAGTACTCGGATGACCTACGGCAGATTCTTGGAGTATCTCGATGCCAATCGAGTCAAAGCAGTCGATCTTTACGATGGTGGTAGAACCGCGATCGTCGAAGCGGTCGATCCAGATCTCGAAAATCGGATGCAACGCCTGCGCGTCGATCTGCCCACCAACGCACCCGAATTGATTGCCAAACTCAGAGACTCGAACATCTCCTTTGACAGTCATCCCGCACGCAACGATGGTGCTGTCTGGGGCTTCCTCGGCAACCTAGTTTTCCCCGTACTGTTGATCGGTGGTTTGTTCTTGCTATTCCGTCGCTCTAACAACATGCCTGGTGGCCCAGGTCAAGCGATGAACTTTGGTAAATCCAAAGCGAAGTTTCAAATGGATGCCAAAACTGGGGTGATGTTCGACGACGTTGCGGGTATTGCCGAAGCTAAAGAAGAGTTGCAAGAAGTTGTAACCTTCCTCAAACAGCCCGAACGCTTTACGGCTGTAGGTGCCAAGATTCCTAAAGGTGTATTGTTAGTCGGCCCTCCAGGTACTGGTAAAACCTTACTCGCTAAAGCGATCGCGGGTGAAGCTGGAGTACCATTCTTTAGTATTTCTGGTTCGGAATTCGTCGAAATGTTTGTCGGTGTGGGTGCATCTCGCGTCCGCGACTTGTTCAAAAAAGCCAAAGAAAACGCTCCTTGTATCATCTTTATCGATGAAATCGATGCCGTCGGTCGCCAACGCGGTGCGGGTATCGGTGGTGGTAACGACGAACGCGAGCAGACTCTCAACCAGATGCTCACTGAGATGGATGGTTTTGAAGGCAATACCGGAATCATCATTATCGCGGCAACTAACCGTCCTGACGTCTTAGACTCCGCGCTGTTACGTCCCGGTCGTTTCGATCGTCAAGTTCAAGTAGATCCACCCGATGTTGCTGGACGGATTGAAATCCTCAACGTTCACGCTCGGAATAAGAAATTAGGTTCAGATATCTCCTTAGAAGCGATCGCGCGTCGGACTCCTGGTTTTAGTGGTGCCGATTTAGCTAACTTGCTCAACGAAGCCGCCATTCTGACCGCCCGTCGTCGCAAAGATGCCATTACCAACCTCGAAATCGACGATGCAGTCGATCGCGTCGTTGCTGGTATGGAAGGTACGCCATTAGTCGATGGTAAGAGCAAACGTCTGATTGCTTACCATGAAGTCGGTCACGCGATCGTCGCAACGCTAATCCCCGCACACGATCCGCTCCAGAAGGTAACCTTAATCCCACGCGGACAAGCTGCTGGTTTAACCTGGTTCACTCCGGCTGAAGACCAATCCTTAATCTCGCGGACTCAACTCCGCGCTCGGATTTGTGGTGCGCTTGGCGGACGTGCTGCTGAAGAAATCATCTTTGGCGACTCGGAAGTCACAACTGGCGCAGGTGGAGATTTACAACAAGTTACCTCCATGGCACGCCAAATGGTCACTCGCTTTGGGATGTCCAAACTCGGCCCTCTCTCTTTAGAGAGCCAATCTGGTGAAGTATTCCTCGGTGGTAATTGGGGCGCGCGTTCTGAGTACTCTGATGAAGTAGCCGCTCAAATCGACCAACAAGTCCGTGAAATCATCGCTGGTTGTCATCAAGAAACACTCCAAATCATGCGCGAAAACCGCTCGGTTATCGATCGCTTAGTCGATATCTTAATCGAGAAAGAAACGATCGATGGTGAAGAATTCCGTCAAATTGTCGCTGAGTACCGAGTGGTACCTGAAAAGCCTCAATTTGCACCAATGCTGTAAATTTGGTTTGAAATTTTAATTCTCAAGAAAGCCCTGCTAATTACAAATTAGCAGGGCTTTCTTGATGCTCGAAAATCCCCTCCTCTGCGAAGGCAGACGCTACGCGAACGGAGGGGTGCCCACAGCACTTGGCAAGTTACGAACAGAGAAAAATATAATTGAGGAGATTAAGCAGGCATCAGCACCTCCAAAACCTGCTCGCAGGTATGATGTTGAGAAAATAGACTTTGTGCCAGATGCAGTAATTGGAGGTAAGCGAAACTGAGTCAAACTATAGAGTCGTTGTCCAATCGTTTGCTGGTTGTGAGCAAACATAAATCGTTCAGATTGTTGACCTTGACAGGGCAAGGATTGAAGCATAGACTGCGATATGCAACTGAGACAGAAGTGACGTTTAACCGCTTCCTGATTGCGTACCTGAGCCGACTCAAAACCAGTGATCTGCTTGCCAAACTCATGAAAGATTTCAATCGTCCAACGATAACTCCAAGTCTGAATTACTCGGCTACTTGTCTTGGTGCGCTAAACCGTCGGGAGACCCGACGAGCGCGCACCGCTTCCCAATGTAAAGCATCAGTTAATAA
>NZ_PVWO01000158.1 GCF_003003845.1 Chamaesiphon polymorphus CCALA 037
GGACAGTACCAGTCCATCTTAAGGTTAATAACGAACCCTATCCCGAATGGGGGATCTCGATCGATGGTAATGTGTATATCCCGATCGATCTCGCCGATAGATTGGGCGTCAATCTCGCGCTCAATCCGCAGATGCGCCGGATTAGATATCGTGGGATCGTGTATCTCAAAGCGATCGAATTGCGAGATCTCAATATCTCGATCGTCTCCGAAATCGGGCGCACTTACAATATCCGTTCTCAACATTCTTTCAGTGCTGATGAATTCGATCGCATTATGTGTTCGGGACAGACTACCGCGACTCATCTGAGTGAGTTTCTCGGTGCCAATAATCCCGAAGCTCTGGTCGATTTTCCTAAGCTAGCCGAAATATATGTCGAAGAAGCTAAAGCTGAAGGGGTAAATCACGATTTAGCCTTCGCGCAAATGTGTCTAGAAACCCGCTTCCTGACATTTGGGGGGGCGATCTTACCAGAATTTAATAATTTTGCCAGTCTGGGCGACAGGCAGGCAGAATGGGCAAAATTCACCAATTTACGGTTTGGTGTTCGCGCTCACATCCAACAACTCAAAGCTTATGCTAGTAATGATTTTTTAGTGCAAGAATGCGTCGCGCCTAGATTTGAACTAGTCAAGCGAGGAGTTGCCCCGACGATGCGACAGTTAAACGGTCGCTGGTCAGCAGAGGGGCAGTATACAATTAAAATCGCGGCGATCCTCCGACGATTGTATGAAACTGCGGGAATTTTTTAGCCGTAGCGCATTGTTGGATAATGGTAGATCGCCAACCCCCTCGACAGAGTTTCAGTAGTCGTTGGCGTAGCCTACTGGAAGTAATCGAGGTTGGGAAAATACTACTTCGATGGGGAGATACAACCGGGATTTTTTAGTTGTAGAATTGAAGTACGCAACTGCGGTATCGGTTGGCTGGCAACGAACGGCGGCAGATCCGTTTGCAATAGTTGGGTGGTTATAACCGTTTAACTAAGAGCGCGGTGAAAACCTCGATCGTCTGCGCTCTGGCGACCCCAAATCGCGATTGAATTATCGAAATTACCCGCGATCTGCAACAAACTTAACAACAGTGCGTCATGATGACTAGCTAAACTTTTAAGATATGTTTACTCTGGTATCATCCGACCGATTTAAAGTTCGGAACCGAAGCCAGTTAGCTGAGATTGCTACCAGAATTGTATAGGTGTGATTTATATGTCAGAACCCCAAGAAAAATTACCCATTCAAGATCGCTCTCCAGACCAAGCACCAATCGACAATCGGATCGCGCCAGCAACAAACACTGCTGTCAATAGATTGCGTCAAGGTAGTAAATATTTCTCTTTACTGTTGTTGAGTACCGTTGCTAGTTGTTCGTTCGGCTACCTAGCTGCGAAAGAACAATTACCCACGGCAATTGAGTCACCAGCAGTAGCTAACTCGCCCATAGCTAGTAGCAGCAGTATCTTAGCTACTGCCAATAATAGTTTTATCACTCAGGTTGTCGATAAAGTCGGCCCTGCTGTGGTCAGAATCAATGCTTCGACTACCGTTGCTAGTCGTTCGGCATCTGGAGATTACATAGACGATCCTATCCTTAGACGGTTTTTCGGCAATGGCTCTACTGCGCCAAATCGATCGACCGAGCGGGAAGTCAGACAAGGCACGGGTTCGGGCTTTGTCATCGATAATCAAGGGCGGATTATGACCAACGCTCACGTTGTCTCTGGCGCATCGAGAGTAACCGTCACTCTCAGAGACGGACGCACGATTCCGGGCAGAGTCAGAGGACTCGATCTAGTCACCGACGTGGCGGTAATCGAGGTAGACAAAAAGAATCTTCCCAGCATCCCCATCGGCAACTCTGATGCGATCAAACCAGGCGAATGGGCGATTGCCATCGGTAATCCCCTCGGCTTAGATAATACTGTCACGGCAGGAATTATCAGTGGTACCGGACGGACTAGTGCAGAAATTGGCGCACGCGACAAGCGAGTCAACTATATCCAAACCGATGCGGCGATCAATCCTGGTAACTCTGGCGGGCCTTTGCTCAATGCCGCCGGACAAGTCATCGGCGTGAATACTGCCATTTTGCGCGGTACCCAAGGTTTGGGATTTGCGATCCCCATTAATACAGCCCAACGGATTGCCAGCCAACTAATTGCCAATGGCAAAGTCGAACATCCCTTCTTGGGCATCCAGATGATCGATCTGACTAGCCAGCTCAAAGAAGATATCAATAACGATGCCAACGCCAATCTCAAGATCGATGTCGAGCAAGGGTCGCTAATCGCGCGGGTCGTTCGTAACTCGCCCGCAGCATCAGCCGGAATCCGGCCTGGGGACGTCATTCTGAATGTTAATGGCAAACCCGTCCGCAATTCTAATCAGGTGCAACAAGCGATCGAAAAGACGAAGATTGGCAGTAGCTTCCCAGTGCAATTGCGTCGGAACGGACAGACGATTACGCTAAATGTCACCCCAGTTGCCGCACCGCCAATTACAGCAGCACAGGAATAACGAACGATTGTTCTAAGATCTACCTCGATCGATACAGCGCACGTTAAGGTAAACTTGGCGTGCGCTGTATTTTCTGGTGGAGGCGAGTGCAGTATCGGCGAATTTAGATGCACTACGTTTGTAAACTTTACAATCTAAAATCACTTGACAATATACTTCTATAGCGATCGAGAGCAGCCTTATGGTTGCTTTTCTAACTTTTCCAGACATGGTTTTGTCATGGACAAATTGTGGTGGACTACCACCGAACACTACTTCCAAGCCCAAAAATTTGTCGGTACGCCCTACCTCGAACAAATTCGATCGGTGAATACGCCTAAAGATGCTGCCACCCTTGGCAGAAAACGCAGTTTGCCCCTGCGCAGTGATTGGGAACAAGTTAAAGATGAAATTATGTACAGGGCGGTGTTGTGCAAATTTCAAATTCACTTAGATATTCGCGAAATTTTACTGGGGACTGGCGACGAACAGATCGTCGAAAATGCGCCTAATGATTACTATTGGGGCTGCGGTAAAGATGGGACGGGTCGAAATCAACTCGGGTTGACTTTAATGCGAGTTAGAGAAACATTAATTGATAATTGATAATTGATAATTGATAATTGAAAGCCTAAAATCTAATACCCTAATTTCATGATTAAATCTTGGCTGGTAATTGGTGTTGTTGCGATCTTAGTGGCATTCGGGCTGGCACGATTGAATACACCCGAAGGCAATCGCTGGTTCAATCGCCAGCGTCGTCCGCACTGGCTGACATTTGAGAAATTGATTCCTGTAATTTGGACGGTAATTTTGATTTGTGGTGTTTGGTCGGCATACAATGTCTGGGAAGCTGCCCCCGCCGCCAACCCACCTTGGGGACTGATGGCATTGTATCTGCTCTTAGAGGTGGCAATTATGCTCTACACGCCCTCGATGTTTTGGTTTAAGAATCTTAGAGCAGGTACGATCGTCGGTGCCGCAGGCTGGATTATAGGGTTGATTCTGGCCATATTAGTCTATCCCGTCTCCGCAATGGGCACGATCCTACTAATACCCTATCTGCTCTGGAGTCCGATCGGTACCTATGTCACCTGGGTAATGGAAGGATTAAATTCAGTCGAGAGTTGAAACTTTGGCTATGCGTCCCTATCCTCAATCCCCGATCCCCTAGTACAATAGCGATCGAAACAAATCTACACATAGGATGGTACAGAGATCGTGGGCGAACAGTTATCACAATTATTAGAACCGATCGCGAGTCAATTTCGCGCGCTCTCACTCCCAGAACCGCTCACCCACTGGGGACATCCATTTTTTATGAGCATCGTCATGTTTGCGATGGGTGGGTATGGGGCCTACGCTGGCTGGAAAGGTAGAATATTAACAGCTAGCGATCCACAAGCTGCGATCGAAAGTAAGGCAGAGCATCGAAAAATTATGCCAGTAATGTTCGCATTTATGGCGATCGGTGCGACTGGTGGGGTCTTGTCTTTAGTCATCCAAAAACATGCTGTAATGTCCAGTCCTCACTTCTGGACGGCAACTGTGCTATTAACTTTTCTAGCAATTAATGCCTTAATTGCTGGGACTGGATTTGGCGATAATAAGCCCGAATTTCGGAAGTTTCACGCATATTTTGGCAGCACGATTCTCATCCTCATGGTCGTTCATGCTTTGATGGGCTTGAAATTAGGCTTATCCATTTAAAGTATCTGTCTTGTTAAACAGCAGGTAGGATAATTCATCAATTACCCCTACCTGCTTGTTTAGGTAGTTGTTTTAGCTGCCAGCTCCTTGCGTTCGCTGTGACGATCGGTCAGATAATCCACTTCATCGCGTAATAAGAGCGTGAATTTATAAAGTTCTTCCATCACATCGACCACTCGATCGCGATAAGCTGAGTCCTTCATCGTGCCATCTTCATGAAATTCCTGGTAAGCTTTGGCGACAGATGATTGATTGGGAATGGTAAACATTCGCATCCATCGTCCCAACAGCCGCATCGTATTAACAGCATTAAAAGACTGAGAACCGCCACTGACTTGCATCACAGCTAATGTCCGACCTTGAGTCGGTCTAACCGCTCCCAAACTCAGCGGAATCCAGTCGATCTGATTTTTAAGAATGCCTGTAATTTGGCCGTGCATCTCTGGACTAGACCAAACTTGCCCTTCCGACCACAGGCTCAATTCTCGCAGCTCCTGGACTTTGGGATGCGTATCAGGGACGCTACCTTGAATCGGCAGCTCGCGCGGATCGAAGAATTTGACCTCTGCGCCAAATTCTTGAATGATGCGAGCTGCTTCTTCTGCCAGCAACCGACTATAGGATCGCTCGCGTAAGGAGCCGTATAAAAATAAGATTTTGGGTGGATGGGTCGATCTGGTCATAGATGCACGAATGTCTCTGGTTTAGAAATTTGTGTTGTCCGAGCTTGAGCCACGATTTTTATGGCATCCCCAGGACTACCTAATGGTGGTGTGTAGCTCGAATCGAGGTCATTTAGGTCATTTGCAGCCATATCGTGAAACAAAGCAGTAGCAAAGTCCGTATCTCATTCTTTCGCGCTTAACGCAGCAATGAGTCTCGCGTTGCTACTGCCAATAATTAGAAGCTGTATCAGATTGGCTCACCTGCTAAAGAGCGCAAAAACTCAGTTTGAGCCGCTCGCAGTTCGACTTGAGAATTTGCCAACTCAATTGTCTGGATTGCCGCTTCGTAGGATGAACCAACATGAATTAGATAGCCCGCCAGCATGGTTCCCGTCCGCCGCAATCCATTGGTACAATGAACGGCAACAGCCAAACCTTGACGATTTTGTTCGTCTATAAAGCTTGCTAATTCCTGGATCTGGTCTCGACTTGGTGGGGTGCCTCCCTGAATTGGCAACCACCGGAACGGCATCTCTCCCTGCTCGTACAGATCTAAATTAGAGGGATCGTCGAGGACAGAGACAATTGCTCCAATCCCTACAGATTGTAACTCGCTCAGTTCGTCTGCGGTGGGTTTGCGAACACCTGCCAATTTACCAGGAATAACCCACCATAAGTTTTCGACAATTGGCTCGATTGTTTTCTGCTCCATCTGTTTAAATCTATATGACTAGAGTGCGACCGCTTAATTTAGACTTGCAGTTACGAGCAGTGTTTCGATCGGGTTTATGATTTACTATCTCTCGCAGCTAGAGAGCGCAAAAAGACTTGTTGAGCTAGTTCCAGCAACGCTTGTGAGTTAGCAGTTTCAATCGTTCGCATGGCATCTTCATAAGCAGAACCATTCAAAATTAGATAAGCAGCGAGCATCGTACCCGTTCGATGCAAACCACCCGTACAATGGATGGCTGTTCCCACACCTTGACGATGATGTCGATCGACAAAATCGATTAATTCTGCGACTTGAGATCGACTGGGCGAACTAGCAATCTGGATCGGCAGCCACAGATAAGGAATATTTTCCTGCTGATACAATTCCAGGTTGGATTTGTCATGCATTACTGAGACGATCGCCCCAATTCCCACTTTCTGTAGCTCCTCAATCTCGGCTGATGTTGGCTTCCGAACACCTGCTAGTTTGCCTGGAATTACCCACCATAAGTTTTCGACAATTGGTTGTATTGCTGACTGTTCCATTAGTTTGAATTTCCAGTTAATTCCGAACCTAATACTCGGCTTTTTTTGGTAATAGATCGGAAATTTTTGAGTTAATCCTGGCTTTACCAGCAAATACAGTGCCTGTTTTACCGCGATTAAAGTTAATGAAATTAATTTCTCTAACTTTGTCTGGCAAAGGTACATAGCCAACCGAATCAACTACTGTCGAGACTTTATTGATATATAGTCTGACAAATTTACCAATTACCTGTCGATTAGTACTAGAGCGCGGATTCACATAAATAAACAAAGGTCTAGAAAGTGGTTGATACTGATTTTTTTCAACGGTTTGAGTCGATGGTAAGATTGCCCCTTTACCGTTATCGACTGCTAATAGTTTCAACTTACTTTGGTTTTCTTGGTAGTAAGCATAACCAAAATAACCCAAAGCATTTGGATCTTTACTAATTCCTGCTACCAAGGCTTCGTCATCTTCACTAGGGGTATAGTCTTTGCGGCTAGATTTCGATTTTCCGACAATTGCTTCGGTAAAATAATCGAAAGTACCAGACTTGTCTCCCGCCCCAAATAGTGCGATCGGTCGATCGGGCCAAGAGGGACGTACTTGGTTCCAGCGCATGATTTTGCCTTGCGCCGCAGGCTCCCAGAGCTTTTTCAGCTCGGCGACAGTAATATCTTTGGCCCAATCATTTTGGGGATTGATGGCGATCGTCAGTGCATCAAAAGCGATCGGAAACTCCATGTATCTCACCCCATTTTTCTTGCAAGTTTCCATCTCTGCGAGCAAGATTGGTCGAGAAGCATTACTAATGTCTGTTTTGCCAGTACAGAACTTTTCAAACCCACCTGTCGTACCAGAGACTTTAACTTCAACTTGTTGCCCCTTATTGCTGGGATCTGCTTGAAATAGCTTGACGATCGCCTGAGTAATCGGATACACCGTACTCGAACCATCAATCCTAATCGCTGATGTTTTGGCTTTTCCAGCATCTCCCGCAGACCCTTGTGCCAGAGTGTGATGTTGGGCTGATGTATTTGCTGTTGCAGTGGCACCGATCGTCAACGCCAGTAGCCCCAAAACTTTAGCGGATTTTTTTACTATTGCGTTCATTTCGTGTCGATCTCCTTGAGACTAAGTTGGCTATATCTTAGACTAAGTTGGCTATATCGATGCAATCAGTTTAGTTACTCGATCGCGTACTTCTTCTCTCACTCTGGGAAAGATTTCTGGTTGTTCTGCCGGATCGTCGAGTTGCCAATCGGCAAATACTTCGCGCTTCACCCATTCTGGGGGGAGATTTACGCCACAACCACACAAGGAAATGACTATATCAAAATCTTCGGGTTGAAACTCACTCAAAGCTTTCGAGGTTTGGCTGGTAATATCGATCCCCGCATCTTTCATCGTCGCGATCGCTTCTGGACGGACGGTACTGGCTTCCAATCCCGAACTGGTTACTTCGATTTTGTCCGCACCTAAGTGCCTAGCAAAACCCTCAGCCATTTGCGACCTAGCCGAATTCTTTTTGCAGACAAACATTACGCGTTTCATGATTTTCTCCTAGATTTTAGTTGGGAGTTGGGAGTTGAGAGTTGGGAGTTGGGAGTTGGGAGTTGAGAGTTGAGAGCAGGGAGTTGGGAGTTGGGAGTTGGGAGTAAATTGGAAGGCAGTTCTAAAGCCTAAAACCTAAAGCCTAAAGCCTAAAGCCTAAAGCCTAATTCTTCAGGTCGGAAAAATCATTCGAGAGATGGCCATAGACGATTACTGCCAACTGTGCGCCCAAAATTGGTGCGACCCAGTAGAGCCAATGGTGCGACCAATTCCAGCCGACTAGAGCAGGCCCTAGCGATCGCACTGGATTCATACTCGCACCCGTAATTGGCCCCATACAAGCCGCTTCTACAGCCACTGTCAAGCCGATCGCGATCCCGGCAAACCCGATCGGGGCGCGGCGATCCAAGCCAGAGCCAAAAATTACTAACATCAAGATGAATGTCAGCACTGTCTCTAGAATCAGGGATTGCAGCCAATTTCCATCTTTGGGCATCGTCGCACCGAGATTGCCCACGGCACCTAGCGAGATTCGCAATAGCAGGGAAGCTGCGATCGCACCTAGTGCTTGTGCCAAAATATAAGGCAACACTAAATTGCGCCGAAAAAAGCCACTGCGCCAAAAAGCTAACGTTACGGCTGGATTGAAATGTGCGCCGCTGATATGACCGAGGCTATAGATTAACGCCGTTACCACCGCACCAAACACGATGCTAATGCCCAGATGGGTAATAGCACCGTTGCTGAGTTTATCGACCATTACGGCTCCCGTACCAGCAAATATCAACACGAAGGTGCCAATGAATTCTGCTAATAATTCACGAGAGTGCTTCATAAGTATATCGATGTATATCGATATTTAAGAACATCGATATATTATCAAGCTATATAGACGGATGTCAATATACCTGTGGAGTAATTCAGAAATTGTCCTACAGGTATATTAAAAATAACGACTTAGATTTGAGGCGATCGCTTGTGCCATTCGGTCGATCGCTCGTAGACGTGAGCGACTTGTAGCAATAGATCCTCGCGGAGGACATTGCTGAGTAATTGCAGCCCGATCGGCATTCCTTTATCGTCGAAACCGCAGGGGATACTGATTCCAGGCAATCCAGCGAGATTGACGGGAATAGTCATTAAGTCGGAGAGATACATGCTCAAGGGATCGGCAGTTTTTTCGCCAGCTTTAAAAGCAGTTGTCGGGGCGGTGGGGGTAATTAAAATATCTACCTGACTAAAAGCGGCTTCAAAGTCCTCTTTAATCAACGTTCGCACCTTTTGAGCTTTGAGGTAGTAGGCGTCGTAATAACCAGCCGAAAGTGCGTAGGTACCCAGCATAATCCGCCGTTTGACTTCGGCACCAAACCCAGCCGCCCTAGTCTGGGTGTACATGGACATTAGATTGTCAGCTTCGGCTCTAAAGCCGTATTTGACGCCATCGTAGCGGGCTAAATTTGCCGATGCTTCGGAAGGGGCGATGACGTAATAGGTGGGTAAGCCGTAGCGGAAGCGGGGACAAGAAATTTCGCGAACTTCGGCACCTAAAGAACGAAAATGTTCGATCGCTTGACGGACGGATTCAGCGACTTGCGGATCTAAACCTTCACCAAAAGTTTCGGTAATGACGCCAATTTTAAGACCCTTCGGTAAATCTGGAGTCAGCAGTTGGGAGTATTTGGGAATCTCGATCTTGAGGCTGGTTGAGTCTTTAGGATCGTAACCCGCGATCGCTTCCAGTAATATTGCAGCATCTTCAACTGTCCTAGCAAATGGGCCAATTTGATCGAGCGAGGAGGCATAAGCCACCAGTCCGAATCTCGATACCAGTCCATAGGTCGGTTTTAGCCCCACCACGCCACAAAAAGCCGCAGGTTGACGAATCGAGCCACCAGTATCCGAACCGAGCGATACAACGCATTCTGAACCCGATACAGCCGCAGCCGAACCGCCTGAAGATCCGCCTGGTACGCGTTCTAAATCCCAAGGATTGGCGGTGACTTGATAGGCCGAATTTTCGGTAGAACTACCCATCGCAAATTCATCTAGGTTAGTTTTGCCCAAAGATACCGCACCTAAATCTTGCAGCTTTTGGGTGACGGTAGACTCGTAAGGCGGCACGAAGCCTGCGAGAATTTTGGAACCGCAGGTAGTCGCGATACCTTGGGTACACATATTATCCTTGAGCGCGATCGGGATACCCGCTAGCAGGGGGATATCTTCACCTGCGGCAATTTTGGCATCTACCGATCGTGCCTGCGCGAGAGCTTGTGTGGGTGTGGTACATAAGAAACTGCGCAGTTTGGGTTCGAGCTGCTCGACTCGATCGATCGCTTCGGTGGCGATTTCTACTGCCGATCTTTCTTTGGTAACAAGCTGATGGTGCAACTCACGAATAGATGCCATAGGAGTGGATAGTGGATAGTGGATAGTGGATAGTGGATAGTGGATAGTGGATAGTGGATGGATTAGAGCTTCGATAGTTGTTTGTTAGGTATTTTCAATTGTGAGTGTGAGTTCTCCTGCGGAGCGTTGGAACTCGATCGACCCCCCATAGTTCCTCAACTTTTGTGTTGTAGGCAATATTGGCAGTTTAGCCTCGCTCTTTAACAATTACCTTGTTACCTATTCACTATCCACTATCCCCTATTCACTATTCACTATCCCCTACCTTACCAGTCACTAGCTACTAGCGACTAGACTAAATACCGAAATTTCTGGACGACAGTTAAATCGGGAATAGATCTTGATCGTACCGATGCCGCGATTGGTGTACTGAATCATATTGCCCACCTGATAGCGTCCCAAGGGATATTTACGAGAAAGATCGGGTACGTAGCCATCATAGAAGGGCAACCGAATTTGTCCGCCGTGGGAATGTCCGGATAGCTGGAGTCCAAATCGGCCAGTTGCAGCAGATTCATCGGCAAAATCTGGCTCGTGAGCGAGCATAATTGCGGCTCCAGTAGCGGGTAATTGCTTCAAGACTCGATCGAGATCGTCTAGTTCTGCAAAGACATCACCCACGCCAGCGATGTGTAATGTCGATCGATCGCGTTGTACGTTATAGACAGTATTTTCGAGCAGGGTAACCCCAGCTTTGGCGATCGCCTGACGAACGGGTGTCGGATCGTTAAATACGTCGTGATTGCCGAGTACCGACAGCGTAATATCGCGCGGACGCAATTTGGTGAGGGTATCTAATAGATTGACATGTTGCCGGGGTCTGCGACTGACAAGATCGCCTGTGATGACTACCAAATCTGGATTTTGAGCGTTGACAAGTTCGACTACTTTTTCTAACTGGGCGCGATCGATCCCATCCCCAGCATGGAGATCGCTGATTTGGACGATCCGATAACCATTAAAGGCGCGATCTAACTTGGGTAACTCAATATCGATATGGGTAATTTCCAGCCAATTGGGTTCGATTTTGCGGGCGTAGACGCTGAGGGCAAATACCAGCATACATCCCACCAACAGGACTTTGAATACTCGAACTACTGGAAACTTAAATTTAAATTTACGCACGAGGGAATGAGGTTTTAGGCAGAAAGCGGGGAGAGGGGTGGATGGGTGGATGGGTGG